>NZ_BAAGIE010000019.1:0-99988 GCF_054658275.1 Sessilibacter sp. MAH3
AGAAATTGGAAATCGCATTTTCAATTTCTGTCCTCTGATTAAATCATGGATGAGTTAATCAGAGGTTCCTATAGAAATCTTTTACTGTCACCTTCGTCATTTAATCAGAAGGCAGAGGCTAAAAATACAATCTCTAATTACATTGCTTTGTTAAAGGCTTACCATTCTTGAGATAGGCGACATACCCCTGGGTAGCTAACAATATTGGTTGATCAGGGTTTGTTGTGATTGCTATTAGTAATTGAAATTATGTATTATCGTATTTAATAAATTTAATGAAAATTAATAAGTGCTAGTGAAGAATGGTGGTTTAGAGTAAAAATGTCGATTACAGCAATAACCGAATCCAATTGGGCAGACATACTTGAGTTGCAGCAGGGTGTCTATTTGCAAGTTGCGCCTGAAAGTTTAGATGTATTAAAAAGTAAATGGCTAACATCGCCAGAGAGTTGTTTGGTTTTATACGAAGAAGGCATGTTAATGGGTTATTTACTTGCTCATTCTTGGAATCAAGAAATGCCACCGAAATTATTCAAACCCTTGCCTGAAAACTGCAAAGGCTCCAAACTTTTTGTCCATGATTTGGCCGTGCATAAAAATTCGACGGGGAAAGGTATTGGTAAAAGACTGATTACACATCTTATAAAAATCGCAAAGTTAAACGGATATCAACAAATTATGTTGGTAGCTGTGCAAGGTTCAACAGAATTTTGGCTAAAACAAGGGTTTATGAGCGTTAACCAAGAAGTGAGCGAATGTTACGGTGAAAATGCACAGTTGATGTTGATGAGTGTTAGTGATTAAAAATCGATAATGAATAACCTTCGATCTGTGTTCAGTAGTTTAATCTATGATGCTCATGTTTCTTGTGAGCTGTTTATTTATTTTGTACATTAGGTGGAATAATTTTGTGAAGATAGTTAAAACTCGATGGCAAGGATTTTTATATCGATTAACTCGGGCGCTGCTGTCTGTTTTGGTTTATTTCGCTTTTACCATTCCGTTGGTCTTCTTAGGTGTTATTCAGTTTCGCGAATCGATGTTAATTAACGCATTAATTCTGGCAATGTTGCCTTTGATTGTTACTTTATGGCTTTTAATACTAAATTGCGGTTCATCCAAGGTCGTTGATTATAGGAAACTCTGATTAACCTAGAGTTTCTCGCGACACAAGGAAGTGTCGCCAATTTCAAGAACTGTAAGTGATTGAAATTGTGAAGAAATTGGAAATCGCATTTTCAATTTCTGTCCTCTGATTAAATCATGGATGAGTTAATCAGAGGTTCCTATAGTCTAGTTTTAACGGATGAAAGTATAGAGCTGGTAACTTATTCCGATTTTATATTGTTATCTATTTCTGAAATTGTAAACTGTAAGTTTTCAGGTTTTTTTGTCAAAAATTTAAACGTAAAAAGTGTAAAGTCGAGTGTGAATGTGGAGTTGTCTAGATTTACAAAAACCAACAAAAACTTATTTTAGATTACTTGAACCGTTATTCTTTTATTTGAATTTACAAAATTTATTATTGTGCAGTTTGGTGAGTTATTTAAACTTTTCGAAAATAACCCATAATTCTCTTTTAGAAATGCTTGAGTGTTGTAAAATCTTGCTTTTTATAAATCTTATTTCTATAGCCATTAACAGTCTCATTGTTTTATTTCAAAAAGTTCATCCAGTTGTTTGCTGAGGTATCTCGGTTATTTTTCATTTGTGCTAAATTTTAAATCACCCTGTAGAGCCGTGAGCTAAAATTGTAAGATTATCGGTTTTACTTTACTTGGTGATTTAATAGATACAGTATTTGTTACTAATAGTGATAACGTTATCCGTAATTTCTTTGTTGTGTAGTTAGACCATTAACGGGACGTTATGCATATCGAATAAGGAAATAACAATGACGATCTTACAGAATTTACGTGATAATCCAGAACCAATTTGCAAACAAAACGACTTTTTTGTGGATGTTAGAGGTTTTAGAACGACACCTGAAGGTACTAATCGGTGTGAGGTCGGTGGTGCTGCAACACTTAATTTAACAAAGCAAAATGGTGTTTATCGTTTAGCCGTTGAAAATGGTGGTAGCGATTACTTTTTTCCTTGGGTTAACCGAGGTGTGGGCGAAGTCTCTGTGCCTATAAATCAACCAAATGGTACCATTGTAACAACAGGTGGTATGAATGGTTGTGCGCTCCAGGTTAACCGCAGTGGTAACAATTTAATTTTTTATCATGATGCAGACAATCGGTATCTAGGTGATCTTAAACAACCTCAAGGCAGGCAGTTATGTAGAATAGAGCCAAATCAATATATGAAAATTCCCTATGGACAAACCATCGTAGAAGAAAATCCAAGGGCAGGGCTCTCGTATTTGTATCAGTTAATATGTGTTCGTCATGAAGGTAAATGGAAGGTTACCTATTATGGAATTATATTGGGCCCTGGGATAAATATGCCAATCAATCGAACTTTTACTCCGGGTGTTAGTAAATTCTTAGCCAGTTTTAAGGAATAAACTTCTGTGCATTATCTGTATATTAAAGTCAATTTAATTAACCACAGCGTTTAATGTTTTAACTTGATAACTCTTATAGGCGCCTCTGGTTAACTCAGCCATGATTTAATCAGAGGGCAGACGTTGAAAATGTGATTCCCGATTTTTCACAATTTTAATCAATTACAGTTCTTGAAATTGGCGACACGTCCTTGTGTTGCGAAAATCGCTAGGGTAATCAGAGTTTCCTCAAATAAAATCGATAATTTTGTAAGAAAAATTAGTTTTTCCATTCTCAGTGACATGCAAATATTGTTTGCTCATTCTCAGTTTGTTCCTTTTTTGATTACAAAACTTAAATTCTTATACATTTATTGTGATGTTATTATTTTATCGGTTTTTTATTTTGGTGAATGAATAATGGGGCTTTATTGTTTAGTTGTTGGTTCTGTTCTGCTGTTAGGTGGTATTGCTCTATTGATGTTTCGGATTCGATTTGTGTTTTCGGCTATTTGTTTGCCTGCGATTGTTGTTGAGAAGGTGTTTAGAAATACGAGTGCGGAGAACTCTTCTAGCCGAGGAAAGTTTTTAAAATTACGGTATAAGGCCGGAGATGGTTCGTTTAAAGAATATGTTTGCGATACGAATATTCTTACTCCTTTTTACACGGTGGGTGATGGGATTATTTTAGCGGTTAAGGGTGACAAGGTTTTAGGAAACTCTGATTAACCTAGAGTTTCTAGCGACACAAGGATGTGTCCTCTGATTAAATCGTGGATGAGTTAATCAGAGGTTCCTTTAATAAAAACGTGGTTTTATATTGTGCTAGCACCAACGATGTTGATGTTTTTAGGTTTGGTTGCGTTGTATGTGTATTCGCGTTTTTAGTGATTCTTACGCTCGACTTTTTATTGGGTTTTTTAAGCTTGTTTAGAGTGGTTGAGTTTTTAATTGCTCAATAATTGTATTGGTTTTTAATATGCCTTTTACGCCGTTTCATATGGGGCCTGGAATTTTTATTAAAGCACTTATGCAAGGTAGCTTTAGTTTAATGGTTTTTGGCTGGTCGCAAATTATTATGGATGTTCAGCCACTTTGGGTGCTGATTGTTGGTCATGGTCATTTGCATGGTTTTTCGCATACGTTTGTGGGTTGTGTATTGTTGGCGATTTTTTCTGCATTAACGGGTAAGTATCTATCGGAATTCGGTTTAAAAATATTAGATCTTAAAGGTCGTAATGGTAGGACCATTTGTATTTCTTGGTGGGTTGCGTTTTTGAGCGCCTTTATCGGTTGTATTAGTCACGTTTTAATTGATGCGGTTATGCATTCTGATTTACAGCCTTTTTATCCCTTTGTGTTGAGAAATCCGTTTTTGGGTTTTATTTCCGTGGCAGCACTTCATAAGTTTTGTCTTTATAGCGGGCTTTTGGGGGTGGTAATTTTTTACTCAGTGCAATGGTTGGTTTCGCGATATACGAATCGTTTAAATTAGGTGTTTATGCTATTCAATTCTCAGGCTATTTGGGGTATGTGTTAATAAAAGCTTGTGCTAATGGATTGAGTTTTAAAATGCTAAATTCCGAGCGCTTTTTTGGCTTGAGAGTTTTTTAGAAGTTAAAAAGTTATAATGCTTAAGTTTATTTTTAAAATCTTAAGTGGTGTTTTTTTGTTGTCAATTATCTAATCGCGCCAGTTAGATCAAAAATATCTGTTTAGTGGCAGAGTTTTTATTGAATGCTAATGTGCTGATGAGTATTCTTCCGGGTTTACACCTAGGGAATATTTATTATGAAATTTATTATTACATCTTTTTTAATTGTGTTGACGGGCCTAGGAATGGCTGCCAACGCTCAAGAATCTTTAACGCCTGAAGAAGAACAGCTTATTGCCGAAATGACCCAGGCTTGGGATTCGGTAACGCCACAAACCGGTGATGTTACTTTGGCGGATGGAATTGCAACGTTGCATGTGCCTGATGAGTTTGTTTATTTCTCGCCGCAAGATTCTGAAACTGTTTTGGTCAACCTTTGGGGTAATGTGCCTGGTGCTGGCACCGGAACCTTAGGCATGCTTTTTCCGGCCGATCTCACTCCGTTTGATGACGATGCTTGGGCGGTGACCGTTGAATACACCGAAGACGGTTATGTGTCGGATGAAGGCGCAGAAGACATTGATTACTCGGATTTACTCTCGCAAATGAAGAGTGAAATGCGTGATGCCAGTGCCGAGCGAGTTAAGCAAGGCTATGAGCCGATCAGTTTGGTGGGTTGGGCGTCTGAGCCTTACTACGATCAAAGCGCACACATTTTACACTGGGCGAAAGAAATCAAATTTGGCGATCAAGATGTTAATACCCTGAACTACGACATCCGCGTCTTAGGCCGAAAAGGGGTTTTGGTGTTGAGTTTTATTGCTAGCATGGCGCAAAAAGATGTGATTGATTCGCAGATTGACTCGGTTTTATCGGTGGCCGAATTTAACCAAGGTTCGCGTTATCAAGACTTTGATCCAGATCTTGATGAGGTGGCTGCCTATGGTTTGGGCGCCTTGGTGGCGGGTAAACTTGCAGCAAAAGCGGGTTTGTTCGCGATTATTTTGGTGTTCTTGAAAAAATTCGGTGTATTTATTGTTGTTGGCGTTGGCGCTTTGGTTTCTAAGTTGTTTAAGCGTAAAAAAGCTGCCTAATTTCTGTTTGGCGATCAACAAAAAAATCTGCTTTATTCGAAAACTCCGATTAACTCAGAGTTTCTTGCGACACAAGGATGTGTTGCCAATTTCAAGAATCGTAAGTGATTGAAATTGTCAGGAAATTAGAGATTACGTGCTCAATTTTTGCTGTCCGATTATGTCATGGATGAATTAATCAGAAGTCCTAGACATTCTTGTGGTTGTGTTCTTTATTTGGCCATGAGTGACCTGTTACTCCCGTCTTTAGCCCTCGTTTTGCCTTGCCGTTTTCGGCTTTTCATCTGTTGTTCTTAAGTGTCGCTACCCGATCTCTACGCATCAATCTCCGCTTTCAGTGTTTTTCAGCTCATTTTTCATGAACGGCAGATTCTGCCAGTTGGTTTCTGTGTTCTGTATTCGGTCTCTGATTATTCTTTACTGAGGTGATCGCTTAGATATCATATTGTCGACAATCTTTAGGTGATCTTTTGTGGTTTAGAATTTTTTACAGGGTAATATTGTAAAAGTGTAGACAAAAAACGAGTGTTGGATTAAATTAAGACCCCATCAAGATGAGTTTCGCAAAAATTGTTGACAATTTTTATGTGCGTTAATATAGCGTCATCTAATATGTCTACGATTTTGAGCCGAGGTCACTGGTTTTATCCCTAGAAACGCTTTTCTGGATAGGCCAGTTTACGGATGGCTCGCCTGCGATGTGAGACCTGTATATGTCCGAATCTGAAAACGCTACAACCGAAAACACCTTAGCGAGCAATATCACTCGCACACTTAGAGATGCCATTGTCTGTGGTGATTTAGCACCGGGCAGTAAATTGAGTGAGCCTAAGCTTTCTAAGGAATACAACATCAGCCGTGGGCCGCTTCGCGAAGCCATGCGCAGGCTCGAAAGCATGAAGCTGGTGAAGTACGTTCCGCACGGTGGTGCCAGAGTTATTACTTTGGATTTACCACAGGTTATTGAGATTTATCACATTCGTGAAGCGCTCGAAGGTAAGGCCGCTGCATTGGCGGCAAAAAATATTACCGATGAAGGCATAGAGAATTTAAAGCGATTATTGAAAATTGCCGAAGAGCACATGGCCGCAACCGGCGGTGCTTATATTCAGGCAGACGCCGATATCGATTTTCATTATCGAGTCATTCAAGCCAGTAATAATCAGATGCTAATTCATACTTTATGTGAAGAGCTGTATTACCTGGTAAGAATGTATCGCTACAAATCCAGTCTTCAGCCTTCACGGTCATTACAAGCATTTAAAGAACATCAGCATTTGGTACTCGCATTAGAGCAACGCGATGAGCAATTGGCTGAATTAATTATGCGTAAACACATTGTGCGTGCGCGTGAAAACATAGAACAGCAATTATTAAATAGTTGAGAGTATTAAGATGAAAACACCAGGTACACGTTTTCGCGAAGCGCTCGCGAACAACAAGCCGTTGCAAATTGTCGGTACGATTAACGCCTATGCTGCATTAATGGCTGAGCGTATTGGCCATCAGGCTATTTATTTGTCCGGCGGTGGTATTGCCAATGCTTCTTACGGTTTACCAGATTTGGGTATGACATCTTTAAACGATGTTTTAGAAGATGTGCGCCGCATTACTGCTGCTACTAATTTGCCTTTGTTGGTGGATATTGATACCGGTTGGGGTGGTGCATTTAATATTTCTAAAACCGTAAAAGATATGATTCGCAGTGGCGCCGCGGCCGTGCATATTGAAGATCAGGTTGCGCAAAAACGTTGTGGTCATCGTCCTAACAAAGAATGCGTTTCTAAAGACGAAATGTGTGATCGTATTAAAGCCGCTACCGACGCTAAATTTGACGATAGCTTTTTTATTATGGCCCGTACCGATGCTTTCGCTGCTGAAGGTTTAGAGTCTGCTATTGAGCGCGCACAAGCCTACGTTGAAGCCGGCGCCGATGGTATTTTCGCAGAAGCCATTAATCAAAAAGAACATTACCAAGCCTTCCGCGAAGCGCTAGATGTGCCTATTTTGGCGAACATTACCGAATTTGGTAAAACCCCTTTATATAACTGCTCAGAATTGGCCGAGTGGGGCGCCGACATGGTGCTTTATCCATTATCTGCATTCCGTGCAATGAATAAAGCTGCCGAAGCCGTTTATAGATCTCTATTGACTGACGGCGATCAAAAAGCGCAGATCGATAATATGCAAACTCGCATGGAGCTTTACGATTATCTCGGTTATCACGCTTACGAAGAAAAGCTTGATGAATTATTCGCGAAAAATAAATAAATCAGTCCGATAAGTCTGAAGAGTAAACGTAACGGAGTTTTTTGTATCATGGCACAGAAGAAATTAGAAGGCGCAGGTTTGCGCGGACAGGTTGCCGGTAAAACCGCAATTTGTACGGTTGCTGCATTGGGCCACACGGGTTTAACTTACTACGGTTACGAAGTTGAAGACCTTGCCGAAAATTGTGAATTTGAAGAAGTTGCTTATTTATTATTTAACGGCGAATTACCTAACGCCGATCAGTTAGAAGCTTACAAAGCTAAGCTTGCTGATAAACGTGAGTTGCCTACGGCATTAAAAGAAGTGCTAGAGCGAATTCCTGCCAGCGCTCATCCAATGGATGTGTTACGTACCGGCGTTTCTATGTTGGGCAACTTAGAAACTGAAGCAAGCTTTGCTGAACAACAAGAACACGCAGATCGTTTATTGGCAGCATTACCCAGTATTATTTGTTACTGGTACCGCTACAGTCACGATGGCGTTCGTGTTGATTTAAATACCGGTGCAAAATCCATTGGTGGTCACTTCTTGCATTTATTACACGGTGCAGCACCCAGCGAATTGCACGAAAAAGTCATGCACGTGTCGTTAATTCTTTACGCAGAGCATGAATTTAACGCGTCTACTTTTACCGCTCGTGTTTGTGCGTCAACGCTTTCTGATTACCACAGCTGTATTACCGGCGCGATTGGTAGTTTGCGTGGCCCGCTGCACGGTGGTGCTAACGAAGCTGCGATGGATATGATCGAGAATTGGAAATCAGCGGAAGAAGCTGAAAAAGAAATTCTTGGTAAACTTGAGCGCAAAGAAAAAATCATGGGCTTTGGTCACGCGGTTTATACCGAGTCTGATCCACGTAATACCGTTATTAAAGAATGGTCGAAAAAACTTTCTGAAGACGCAACTGACGATACTTTGTATCAAGTGTCTTTGCGTTGTGAAGAAGTTATGTGGCGAGAAAAGAAATTATTCTGTAACGCCGATTTCTTCCATGCGTCTACTTACTACTACATGGGTATTCCAACCAAATTATTTACCCCGATTTTTGTAATGTCTCGTACTACAGGTTGGTCTGCACACGTATTTGAACAACGTGCCGATAACCGAATTATTCGTCCAAATGCTGAATACATTGGTCCTGGATCACGTAAAGTGGTTCCAATTACCGAGCGTTAATAAAAAATCGAAGTGGCTCTAGTGAGCCACTTTTTGGTTTTACTGTTTATGGATTTTATTTTTACGCAGATACTAAAAGTAAGAGTGGTTTGCCAGTATTCCACACAATTAGTTGTAGTTAGCTGTAAATTAAAGAATTACATGTATCAATAAAATCGGTAAATAACGCGTTATTAGAGTTTCTCTCTACTATAGGAACCTCTGATTAACTCATCCATGATTTAATCAGAGGGCAGAAATTGAAAATGTGATTTCCAATTTCTTCACAATTTCAATCACTTACAGTTCTTGAAATTGGCGACACATCCTTGTGTCGCGAGAAACTCTAGGTTAATCAGAGTTTCCTATATTTTTCTAAGACCATTAGCCTGAAACGTTTGCAGAGATTTATTTCAAATGAACACAGAATTTAGAAAATCATTACCAGGCAGCAATCTCGATTTTTACGATACACGTGCAGCCATTGAGGCCATTGAGCCGGGTTCTTATAAAACATTACCGTATACCTCGCGTGTTTTGGCTGAGCAATTGGTTCGTAAATGCGATCCAGAAAGCCTTACTGATTCTTTAAAACAAATTATTGGTCGCAAGCGCGATTTAGATTTTCCGTGGTATCCAGCGCGTGTTGTTTGTCACGATATTTTAGGTCAAACCGCGTTGGTGGATTTGGCCGGTCTTCGTGATGCTATTGCCGAGCAGGGCGGTGATCCTGCCAAAGTAAACCCTGTGGTACCAACACAATTAATTGTTGACCATTCACTGGCCGTAGAATTTGGTGGTTTTGATCCGGAAGCGTTTGAGAAAAACCGCGCGGTAGAAGACCGTCGTAACGAAGATCGCTTCCATTTTATTGAGTGGACCAAAACGGCATTTAAAAATGTTGATGTGATTCCTGCCGGTAACGGCATTATGCATCAAATTAACCTAGAAAAAATGTCACCGGTTATTCAAGCCCGTGACGGCGTTGCTTATCCTGATACCTGTGTGGGTACTGATTCGCACACGCCACACGTTGATGCCTTGGGCGTAATTGCCATTGGTGTAGGTGGTTTAGAAGCCGAAACCGTGATGCTGGGTCGTCCATCAATGATGCGCCTTCCAGACATTATTGGGGTTAAATTAATTGGTAAGCGTAATCCTGGTATTACGGCAACCGATATCGTATTGGCAATTACCGAATTTTTACGTCAAGAGCGTGTTGTTTCTGCGTATTTAGAGTTCTTCGGTGACGGTGCAAAAAGCTTAACCATTGGCGACCGCGCAACCATTTCGAATATGACTCCTGAGTTTGGTGCGTCTGCGGGTTTATTTTATATCGATGAACAAACCATCGATTATTTAAAATTGACCGGACGTGATGCCGAGCAGGTTGCTCTTGTTGAAAACTACGCGAAAACCACAGGTTTGTGGGCAGATGATTTGGTCGAAGCCGAATACGAACGTGTTTTAGAGTTCGATTTATCAACCGTTGTGCGCAACATGGCGGGTCCATCAAATCCACATCGTCGTCTTCCAACCAGCGCGTTGGCTGAGCGTGGCATTGCGGTGAATTTAGATGCAGCCAAAGCCGAAGAAGCCGACGGCAAATTGCCTGACGGTGCCGTTATTATTGCGGCAATTACTTCGTGTACAAACACCAGTAACCCACGCAATGTTGTAGCCGCAGGTTTGGTGGCGAAAAAAGCCAACGAACTTGGCTTGGTTCGTAAGCCTTGGGTTAAATCTTCGTTTGCGCCGGGTTCTAAAGTTGCCAAATTGTATTTAGAAGAATCGGGTTTATTGCCTGAGCTTGAAAAACTCGGTTTTGGTATTGTCGCCTACGCATGTACCACCTGTAACGGTATGAGTGGTGCGCTTGATCCGGTGATTCAACAAGAAATTATCGATCGCGATTTATACGCAACGGCGGTGTTGTCGGGTAACCGTAACTTTGATGGTCGCATCCACCCTTACGCAAAACAAGCATTCCTTGCTTCACCTCCGTTAGTAGTTGCCTATGCAATAGCCGGTACCGTGCGCTTTGATATCGAAAAAGATGTACTCGCGGTGGTTGATGGCAAAGAAATTACACTAAAAGATTTGTGGCCAAGCGACGAAGAAATCGATGCGATTGTGGCGAGTTCGGTTAAACCAGAACAATTTAACCAAGTGTACATTCCCATGTTCGACTTGGGTGCGGTAGAGGAAGCCGAAAGTCCATTGTACGATTGGCGTCCACAAAGTACTTACATTCGTCGTCCACCCTATTGGGAAGGCGCTCTTGCCGGTGAGCGTACATTAAAAGGTATGCGTCCTTTAGCGGTACTGCCAGACAACATCACCACCGATCACTTGTCGCCGTCGAACGCTATTTTGGCAAACAGTGCCGCCGGTGAATACTTGGCGAAAATGGGCTTGCCTGAGGAAGACTTTAACTCCTACGCAACGCACCGTGGCGACCATTTAACGGCACAACGTGCAACCTTGGCGAATCCAAAACTGTTAAACGAAATGTGTTTGGATGACAGCGGCAAGGTTATTCAGGGTTCTCTTGCGCGTATCGAGCCGGAAGGTAAAGTGGTTCGCATGTGGGAAGCCATTGAAACTTACATGGATCGCAAGCAACCGTTAATTATTGTTGCTGGTGCCGATTACGGACAAGGTTCCTCTCGTGACTGGGCGGCAAAAGGTGTTCGTCTAGCCGGTGTTGAAGCCATCGCCGCCGAAGGTTTTGAGCGTATTCACCGAACCAATCTAGTGGGTATGGGTGTTCTACCGTTAGAATTTAAAGAAGGTACTACTCGTAAAACCTTAGAAATTGACGGTACCGAAACCTACGACGTTAAAGGTGACCTTGCGCCACGGGCCGAATTAACCCTAGTGATTAATCGCAAAGACGGTTCTGTTACCGAAGTACCTGTGACTTGTCGTTTAGATACCGCGGAAGAAGTTCATGTCTATTCTGCCGGTGGTGTACTACAGCGCTTTGCGAAAGACTTCTTAGAAATGGAAAACGCGTAATTTATTTTTCGGCGAGTTAATCGAGCAGAAAGCTCTTGTTGATAGAGAGCTTTCTGTCGTTCGCAAAAATTCTTACGCACGGTTTAAATTTTCTTACTGTTTTTATAGGAATAAACATGTCTCACGTACCGCAAATTAAAATCCCCGCAACCTACATGCGTGGTGGTACCAGTAAAGGGGTGTTTTTCAGTCTTACGGATTTACCCGAAGTTGCACAAACGCCTGGTCCGCAAAGAGATGCGTTATTATTGCGTGTTATTGGTAGTCCTGATCCGTACGGAAAACAAATCGACGGCATGGGTGGTGCAACGTCGAGTACCAGCAAGATTGTGATTCTAAGTAAAAGTACCAAACCAGATCACGACGTTAATTATTTATTCGGCCAGGTTTCTATTGATACTGCGTTTGTTGATTGGAGCGGTAACTGTGGGAACCTATCGTGTGCAGTTGGTGCTTTTGCCATTAGCAATGGTTTGGTCGATGCCGATAAGGTCCCGAGCGATGGTATTGCTACCGTAAAAATTTGGCAGGCGAATATCGAAAAAACCATTATCGCTAAAATTCCAATGACCGGTGGTCAAGTTCAAGAAACCGGTGATTTCGAATTGGACGGTGTGACCTTTCCGGCGGCGGAAATTCAAATCGAGTTTTTAGACCCATCCGACGGCGAAGGCTCTATGTTTCCCACCGGAAATTTAATTGATGATCTTGAGGTTCCCGGTGTTGGTACCTTTAAGGCAACCATGATTAATTCTGGTATTCCTACCATTTTTGTGGATGCCGAAGCCATTGGTTACAAGGGCACCGAGTTGCAAGACGACATTAATAATGACGCAGAAGCCTTAGCCATGTTTGAAAAATTGCGAGCTTACGGCGCCATTAAAATGGGTTTAATTAAAGATATTGAAGAAGCCAAAACTCGTCAACATACGCCTAAAATTGCATTTGTAGCTAAACCAGCTGAATACACGGCATCCAGTGGTAAAGTCATTAAATCCGACGAAATTGATCTTTTAGTACGCGCTTTGTCGATGGGTAAATTACACCACGCCATGATGGGCACTGCCGCGGTTGCCATTGCTACCGCAGCGGCTGTACCGGGTACTTTGGTTAATTTGGCCGCTGGCGGTGGCGAGCGTAACGCGGTTCGTTTCGGTCATCCGTCAGGTACTTTACGTGTTGGTGCTGAAGCCGAAATTGTTAACGGTGAGTGGACTGCAACTAAAGCCATCATGAGCCGAAGCGCACGTGTATTAATGGAAGGTTCGGTGCGTATTCCCGGCGATAGTTTTTGATGGTCAGTGATTTGTGCGAACCCTATGTATTTACTGTTAATATCTGAGTAAATTAAGTATACCAAGGGCGTAAATTCGAAAATTCTGTGTTTTTTACCCAAGTTTTCAGCGAAATTACCTGCTAGCGATTCGGGTAATTTTGAATTGAAATTATTTCCAGGATATTGCCTTTAAGCGACTTCGGTCGCTTTTTTTATGGGTTGAATATAATTTTCAAAAACGTTCACGCAGATAAAGTCCGTTTGCAGGGTGTACTCAATGTTGTTATGGATAATTGCTTATCTCTTAGGCTGAGAATAGAAATTGGTAAGAGGATTTCTAATATCTCCCAATTTCAAGTGCTAGTAATTTTTAAATTGATGGCACCTCTACGTGCTGGAGAAAATTTTTAAGCACCGGAGAAAACGTTCGATTAACAGGGGTTTATTCTTAATTGTAAATTTTTACCTAAATACAACCCTTTAAAACTTGTGTCTTTTAAGGGTTTATCACAAAAGTTTGTCTTTTAAGAGGTGATATTGGTTCGGTATTTATTGTGTGGGTATTAATTTTAAAATTAATAAGTTAAATTTTTGCGTGTTTTTTATTCTACAAATCTTGATTAAATTCTGTTTTAACTAATCTTAACTCATCTGGTTTCTTTCTTTACCGAGATTTTTTGAATATTTATTGCTCTTTTCGAGTGATTTTTAGGTAAAAAATAGAGTTTTTGATTTATAAACAGTGGATATAATTTAATTTTCTGACAATTTCAATAATATTTATTCAATAACTGGTATTTATGACAGATATTCAGTTTGATGATATGCATTTTAAATAAATAACAATTTCTCGCTATATAATTTTTTAGCGTTATAAATGTGTGATATTTTGAGAGATCTTAGTTGTAGCACGTCGTTTCGATGTGAAGAACTTTGTGCATTATTTCTCGTCATAATCTCGCAAATAAAATTGATGATATATCGGCACAGACGCTACAACTGCCGATGTCGTTATTAACGCGGGCTAAAGTAAGCTTACCTTATTGCACAGTTGATTTTAAAACAAACGACGCATTTTTGTGTTGTTAGTGCCATAAGTCAGAGTTTTCTTTAGTTCTTGTTGAATTAAACAACTCAGTTCTTGTCGTTGCAGATGACTGTTTTTGTTAGTAGCACAGTTTTGAATTTCAATTAAATATTATTCTTGCATGAACATGCGGAGGCTCTAATGTTGGCTAGATTTGTAGCCGTTTTGGCTCTTTTGTTGGCTTTTAATACTTATGCGCAGGAGTCGAAGTTCTATTCGCATAAAACTCGTGGGGCTTTGAAAGGTGCCGATGTAGTTGCTTACTATGATTTGCAACCGGGAGACCCTGCCATTATTGGTACCGATGACATTACTTATGATTGGGGCGGTGTTACTTGGCACTTTGCCAATGAAGTGAATCGTAACAAATTTATTTTGGAACCTGAAAAATACGTTCCTCAATACGGTGGTTACTGTGCATTTGCTGTTGCGAAGGGTTTTACCGCACCACCACGTCCAGACAGCTGGACTATTGTTGATGGTAAATTGTATCTAAACAATAACCCAACCTCTGATAAAATTTGGCAGCGCGATCGTGGCGAGTCCATTCAAAAAGGCGATGCTAATTGGGTTGAAATTTCTAGAAAGTAAACTTAAATAAGTTACCAGTAAAAAAGGCGGGAGAATATCCCGTCTTTTTTGTTTCTGTTTTAAAGTATGCCTTGTTTACGTACCATAGAGGTGTTTTTACGTAATTCTAAAAGTTCAACCGAATGTGTAAGTTACATAAGTGACCACGAACGTAATAATGCGGTACCGGTACTTGTAGTAAATAAAGAGAGAACCGTTGTAAGCACTATAATATTGGCCGCGAGAGTGTAATTGCCGCCAATAGATCTTGCCATAACAAAACTTGCCGATGCGCTCGGTGCGCTAGACATTAAAAAGATCACGCCCAACTCCATACCTTTAAAGTCAAGCAGCCACGCCACCGCAGTAACCGCCATAGGAATAACAATCAGCTTTGCGGTTGTTGTAATCGCCGCATAGGTGAGGTCTGCATTAAATTTTAAACTCAAACCTGCTCCTGCCACCAATAACGCTAAAGGTAGAGTCATGCGCGCAAAATATTGGCCGGACTGTTGAATAATTTCAGGAATTGGTACGTGCAGTTGGTTAATGATTAGTGCGCAGGCAATGGCGATAATCAGTGGATTTTTAGCAACGCCTAAAAGCACGCTTTTAATCATGGCTATTTTACTGCTGTTGCTGTTTTTATCAGACCATCGCGTCAGTGTCGTGACCGAGAAAATATTATAAAAAATGGTAACCAGTGCAATATAAATAGCGGCCGTTGAATACACGGCGTCGCCGTAGGCGTTTACACAATAGGCTAAACCGATAATGCCCATATTGCCGCGAAAAGCACCTTGTACCATCACGCCTCTTGAGCTGCGATCTTTGCACATAAACGGGACGGCAATTTCTAATAAAATATAAACAACAATGGTTGAAAGAATACCGTAAATCACCAAGCTTAAACTTTTGCCGAAATTGATATCGCTATTAACTATGCTGACAAATAGCAACGCCGGTAGAGTTACATTAAAAACCAGTTTACTGCCCACATCCACAAACGCATCGGTAATAAATCCAATCTTTCGTAGCCAAGTTCCAATAAACAAAACAATGAATATGGGCAGGGTAATGCTAAGCGCAAAGCTTAAGCTTGAGGTAGGATCAAACAAAGGTGCTTCCTTAAATCGTAGCGATAATTTAACGACAGTGCCGTAAAGAAAGCCGGTGCAGAGAAATCTTTAATTTAATACCAAGCGCGGAGCTTATCGTTTGGTGAGATATTTTCGCAATTTGGTTTGGTGCAATCTATGTCGCAAGGTCTTGGTGAGTTGGCAACTTACTCTCATCCAATTTATAAAAACCATCATTCGTGTGATTTCAACCTATAGGAACCTCTGATTAACTCATCCATGATTTAATCAGAGGACAGAAATTGAAAATGTGATTTCCAATTTCTTCACAATTTCAATCACTTACAGTTCTTGAAATTGACGACACATCCTTGTGTCGCGAGAAACTCTAGGTTAATCAGAGTTTCCTATATTTTAATTCGAAAAACTCGGCGACCCTTTAAAAAGCCGCTCTGAATTTATCATTCAAAAATTGTTTTGGTGGAAATTTGGCGAATTATTTTAAAGGGAGACAAGGGCTCCCTTACCAATTCCCTCAAATGCTTTCACTTGAATTGCATCTTCGGGAAACTGACTTTTAAGTACCTGGGCAATATGTTGCGCTATTTGCTCTACCGTGCTGTCGGTTTGGATTATATAACAATTGTTTTTCGGTAAGCTAAGTTCAAATCTACCCTGAGGCGCTTCGTAGGCGAATTTATAAATACCGTTTATGTCATCGATAATATCTTCTTCGGTGCCGATATAAATATCGCGCCACTTCTCACACCAAGCTCGTTCGAGTTCAAAGTCCCGGCGACCATTTTTACAGATATTAATGGTGGATCTGTGTCCATGGGCAATACGTTGGCAGTTGCCGTCGTGTTTTTTTAAGCCGTGGCTGTATTGGTAGAAATAGCCGGGAATGTGTTCGGTTTCAAAGCTTACGTCGATGTTAAGAACGGTTTTGGGCATCAATTGCAACGCTTGATGTTGACACCAAGCAGCAAGAGTTTCGGGAGTAATACAATCACCATCCACCAAAGTAATGGCATCTTCGGGCGCAGACATAGTGATCTCACCAGAAACTGAATGCCATGTTAGTTGGGTGGTACCGTTGGATGTTGTGATCGATAAAGACGCGGAGTGTTTGGGTACCAAAAGTTTATGGTCTAAGGTTTCATCGAGCCATTTACGAAAAGTTTTTTTAACGATGCCAAAATCACAGACCATGCTTTGCTGATCAAGCTCACCTTCAAGCGCGAAATTCGCAAGCCAGGTTTCGCCCACTAAACCTCTAGATTCATCAAGGTAACTAAAATCTACATTGGTGAGCTGATCAACAAATAACTGCATTGTAAAAATCTCTTGTCAAAATTCGGGGCGGATTCTAGCAGTCTGGCGCTTAAAAATATATCTTGAGTAATTTGGTTGGTATTGATCGAAGACGATTCGGAGCAGATGTTCAATGCACAAAAGCGGCCGAACCTGATCCCACCCGCGATTCACATAACAAATGATCAATCGTTTGTTTCGATAGCGTAGCGGCACTGCGGTGATTTAAGTGCAAAATTTGTATTGTATTGATGAGATATGTTTGTTGATCCGCCGGTGGGTCATCCAAATTTGTGTGAATTTTGCGTATTTTTGTGAGAGTTTGAGCAGTTTGTAGGCTAATTGCGCGCAAAAATAGCATTGGGGTTTGTACACTTGCATTGTTAATAGAAAATCACCATAATGCGCGCCTCTGCAATGGTGGCTCTTTCCGGTCCCCTCGCAATGATCAACTACGAACCCCGCCAGGCCCGGAAGGGAGCAACGGTAGTGGTGACATCATGTGCCGGGGTGTGGCTGGTTAGAGCTGCCACCCAGATTCTCTTCGCTGTAAAAATCCTCTTTCTTTTATTATTCCGCACAGTTTGCTTGTATCAACTGGCTTAGTCTTTATATTCTTCAAAAATTGTTAGCACAGCCTTATTTCGATTGATGGCATAATTGGCTGAATATTCAAAAAGAAGATCTTACGTATTTATGAATAAACCGATTTATTTAGATTATGCTGCCACAACACCGGTAGATCCCCGCGTTGCAAAAGCCATGACCGAATGCCTTACGCTTGATGGCAACTTTGCTAATCCTGCCTCTAGAAGTCATATCTACGGTTGGCAAGCCGAATCGGCTGTTGAAACTGCTCGCCGTCAAGTTGCGGATTTAATTGTTGCCGATACCCGCGCAATTGTGTGGACCAGTGGCGCCACAGAAGCGAATAACCTAGCGATTAAAGGCGCCGCTTCGGCACATCAAAATAAAGGCCGTCATCTTATTACCTCGCAAACCGAACACAAGGCCGTTTTGGATTGTTTTGCCGAGCTTGAACGACAAGGCTTTGAAGTTACCTACCTGCAGCCAACCCGTCAGGGAGTTATTACAGCCGAGTCTTTATCTGAAGCGTTACGGCCAGACACTGCTTTAGTGTCTTTAATGCACGTTAATAACGAGCTGGGTGTTGTTAATGATATTGCAGCGCTTGGTGCTTGTGCCAAAAATAACGGCAGTCTGTTTCATGTTGATGCGGCACAGAGTGTTGGCAAGTTACCCATCGATGTGAACGCTATGAATGTCGATCTTATGTCGATGTGTGCGCATAAAATTTATGGCCCTAAAGGTATTGGCGCTTTGTACGTGCGCAGGCAGCCGCCTTTGGCAATTGACGCTCAAATTCACGGTGGCGGTCACGAACGAGGGATGCGTTCGGGCACCTTGCCGGTTCATCAGTGCGTAGGTATGGGAACCGCATTTGAAATCGCTGCGCAAGAAATGAAATCCGAAGATCAGCGCATTTCTGCCTTGGCGAAAAAATTTTTAGGACTGGTACTTGAGTTAGAAGGTGTTGTGCTCAACGGTTCTGGCGTGAAAGCCGTTCCTAATATTGCCAATATCTGTTTTCAAGGTTTTGAGTCAGACCGATTAATGATGGTCTTTCGAGAGCTGGCGATATCGTCAGGTTCGGCGTGCACTTCTGCGAGCTTGGAGCCTTCTCATGTGCTAAGAGCCATTGGAATGACCGATGATGAGGCTCATGCTAGTTTGCGCTTTAGTTTTGGGCGCTTTACCACCGAAGACGATATCGACGTTGCTGTGCAATCGGTCACTGAAGGTTTGGCTAAGCTTAAATCGCTGTGATCGATGGATAATTCGCATTAAATTGTCTTTTGATTGATCATTCATGATCTAATCGATAAAAATCCTCTCTATAGACTAATAGGCAATTGCCAAATGAGTGCGTATAATCCGCGCTCTTTTTTGGGTGATGGCCTAGAATGTACAAAAGTTGTACAAATATTTGCCCTTATCCTTGAATTTATTGCATTATTTTACGGAGACAAGAATGGCAGTTGAAAAAACTCTTTCGATCATTAAACCAGACGCAGTAGCAAAAAACGCGATCGGTGAAATTAACGCTCGTTTTGAAAAAGCCGGTTTAGAAATCGTTGCCATGAAAATGGTTAAGCTTGATGACGAAAAGGCAGGTGGCTTCTACGCAGAACACAAGGAGCGTCCATTTTTCTCTGCGCTTGTTGAGTTCATGACTTCTGGCCCAGTTGTGGTTCAAGTTCTTAAAGGCGAAAACGCCATTGCCACCAACCGTGAGTTGATGGGCGCTACCAATCCTAAAGAAGCGGCTGCCGGTACAATTCGTGCTGATTTTGCTGAATCTATCGATGCTAATGCGGTTCACGGTTCTGACTCTGCGGCCTCGGCTGAGCGTGAAATTGCTTACTTCTTCTCTGCTGAAGAAATTTGCGAGCGCTAATTAATAAGGCTCTAATGTAAGGGCTTTTTTTGCGGCACAGCGTTATTTGTTCCCACGTTGTTTACTTTCATCGTGGGGCAAGTTTGTGTCGCTATCTTCGATGACTAGCATTCGCTAGAATATGAAGTCGCAGAAAGTACGCTTTCTGTACTCTGATTAAACCTCAAAATCGTTAAAGCAGCGTTTCCTCACCGTTTTTCTTGGATTTTTTAATGTCTGAAGCTCAAATCAACACTGTGTCTGAAAAAGTTAACTTGATGGGCATGTCACCTAGCAAGATGAAGGCTTGGTTTGCTGAAATCGGCGAACAACCGTTCCGTGCGACACAGGTAATCAAATGGGTTCACCAGCTGGGTGTTTCCGACTTTGATGAAATGAGCAACATTAGCAAAGGTTTAAAATCGAAACTCAAAGAATTAGCGGTTATTGAAGCGCCTGAAGTACTTCGCCAACTTGATTCTGTTGATGGTACCCGTAAATTTCTGATTCAGGTTTCAGGCGGTAATGCTATTGAAACGGTTTTTATTCCCGACGGAGAACGCGGCACCTTGTGTGTGTCTTCTCAAGTTGGTTGTTCGTTAGATTGCAGCTTTTGTGCAACAGGAAAACAAGGCTTTAACCGCGACTTAACCGCGGCCGAAATTATCGGTCAGGTTCATATTGCGGCAAAATCATTTGGGCAGTTGCAGGTAAAAGGGCCGCGTAAGATCACCAATGTTGTTTTAATGGGCATGGGTGAACCTTTATTGAATTTTGATAACGTTGTTGATGCCATGCACTTGATGATGGAAGACAACGCTTATGGTATTTCTAAGCGCCGGGTAACGCTCAGTACCTCGGGTGTTGTGCCAGCACTGGATCGCTTGAGCGATTACACCGATGCCTGTCTCGCAATTTCTTTGCACGCACCTAACGATGAGTTGCGTAATAAACTGGTTCCTATCAACAAGAAATATCCTATTGCTATGTTGTTAGCCAGTGCCAAGCGTTACATCGAAAAACTTCCCGATACGCATCGCAAAATGACGATCGAATATACCTTGATCGATCACGTTAACGATCGCCCAGAACATGCCTATGAACTTGCAGAGCTGCTGCGCGATGTTCCGGTAAAAATTAATTTAATTCCTTTCAATCCATTTAATTTGTCGGATTACAAAAAAGTCAGTAATAATGCGTTAAATCGATTTAAAGACATTTTGATGAAGGAAGGTTACATCACCACCGTTAGAACCACTCGTGGTGACGACATTGATGCAGCCTGCGGCCAGCTTGCCGGTAGTGTGAACGATAAAACTCGACGCAGTGAACGCTACAAAGCAGATCAACCAGAACCTTTGCGCATTATTCCGTTTGCCTAATTATTGTTAAATAATGAGTGCATATACGGTATAGCCACAAATATTTGCTCAAAGTTGAACTCACACGTTTTGCAGTGATCTTCATTGTTGTTAAAGTGTCTGCCTAGATTTAGGCTGACTCGAAATTCAAACCTCGTAATTGGTGTGAGAGTCGTAGCAACCGAATGGAACTTCGAACAAACTCTGTGCTTGTGGAATTATGCTGAAACTTATCGACGCTCGCTTTGCCAAATATTCATCCCAATTAGTGCTGGTTTTGTGCGCTTTAGTCTTTACTGGGTGTGTGGTTACTGAATCCAATCCTAGTGAAGCAGTGGTTGATAAAAACAAAGCCCTCGAAACTCGAATTCAATTGACCTTGGGTTACATCAGTCAAGGTAATCGCGATTCTGCACGTACCAATTTAAATAAAGCTCGCGACATAAATCCTAATGATCCGCGCGTAAATAACGCGGCTGGGATGCTCTATCAGCTTGAGGGAGAACCGGCTCGTGCAGAAGAAGAATTTAAAGCTGCATTGCGAAAAGCCCCGGATTTTTCAGCGGCACGCAATAATTACGGTGTATTTTTAGCGAGTCGAGCGCGCGCCGAAGAAGCTCTTGAGCAATTTCAAATAGCTGCAAACGATTTAGAATACGATCGCCGACAGGTGGCCTTAACCAATTTAGGACAAACAGCGCTTAAGTTGGGTTTACGAGATAAAGCCAAAGCAAGCTTTTCTCAAGCTTTTCGCCTCGATCCGCGAGCGTCAATACCACTGATAGAATTAGCCGATTTAGAATTTCAGGATCGGGAATATTCGAAAGCAAAATCGTATTTAGATTTATACAACAAAGTCACTAAGGCTTCTTCTCGATCACTTTGGTTAGCAATTCGACTAGAACGTATTTTTGGTAATGCCGATCGTGAAGCGAGCCTAGCTTTGGCATTGAAAAATTTGTACCCTTACTCTGCCGAGTACCTGGAATATAAACGGTTATTAGATGAGTAACGTTGCCGAACACCAAGCAAGTAATACCGATGAACAAAATTCGTCGGCCTCTGTCCCTGTCATTAGCCCAGGGCAGTTACTTCGCGCTGCTCGGGTGGATAAAGGCTTTGAACTGACTCGCATCAGTGAAGAGCTGAAAATTCCAGAGTCAAAACTCAGTGCACTGGAGAGTGATGACTTTTCAAAACTTGCGTCACCTACCTTTGTGAAAGGTTATATCCGAGCGTACAGTCGTTATCTCGATCTAGATGTTGATTTTGTGGTTCGCGCTTACGATAGCTTAGCTACGGAAACCCCTGAGCACGATTACATTATCCCGCAACAAACCATGCGTTTGGAACCGGTTGAAAAACCTTTTCCAGAGTGGCGCTGGCCAATCGTAATTGGCGCTATTATTTTGTCTCTAGTCGTTGCTTACATATTATGGGGTGACGAAATCAAAGCAATGATCGACCCGTCTCAGCAAATACCTAAAACAGAAGTTCAGGTTGCGCCTTCTGCCATAGACGACACGGTTGTTGACAGCGATTTGATCGACGATATCACGCCCATTCCCAACCCTTTTGAAACATCGGATCAGTCGGGAGTTATAGATTTCTCTCAAGCAAATGAAGATCCTGAACTCACACCCGATTCGATCGATGGTGACTCTGAATTGTCCAGTGATGCTGTAAGCAGTGATTCTGCATCAACCAGCAACGATAATTTAACAGCTCAAGTTCAACATCCCGTTGATTCATTTAAGTCTTTATTGGCGAGTGGCTCCAGTAAACTGAGTTTTGTTTTTCAAGAAGACTGTTGGTTAGATGTTAAAGATTCCGACGGCCGTACACTCCACGTTGGTTTAAAATCCAGTGGCGAGACGCTGACATTAACCGGGCAGGCTCCTTTTACGGTGATGTTGGGTAATGCTCGTGCAGCCACATTGCAGCTCAATGGTGAGCCCGTTGAGCTAACCCCCGTTCCTGGACGCAATACGTTGCGACTCCAAGTTGGACAGTAAATAGAAACTCCTACCCCAGAGCTAAATATGCAGTTTCAATCTCCGATTACTCGACGCAAGTCGCGCCAAATTATGGTGGGCGATGTTCCCGTAGGTGGTGATGCACCTATTTCGATTCAAAGTATGACCAACACCGAAACTACGGATGTATTGGCAACTGTCGATCAAATTCAGAGAATTCAAAACGCTGGAGCAGATATTGTTCGTGTATCGGTTCCTTCGCTTGAAGCGGCAGAGGCTTTTGGTGAAATTCGCAAACGTGTCACCGTACCTTTGGTGGCCGACATCCATTTTGACTATCGAATTGCGCTGCGAGTTGCTGATTTAGGTGTTGATTGTTTGCGTATCAATCCCGGTAATATTGGCCGTGAAAAGCGCATTCAGGCGGTTATTGAAAAAGCAAAAGACAAAAATATCCCAATTCGCATTGGCGTTAATGCAGGTTCTTTAGAAAAAGATCTGCAAAAAAAATACGGCGAGCCAACACCTGATGCCTTGGTGGAATCCGCCATGCGTCATGTGGAGTTTTTGGATAAATACGATTTTCAGAACTTTAAGGTCAGCGTTAAAGCATCGGATATTTTTATGGCCGTTGCGGCTTATCGTAAGCTTGCGACTCAAATTGAGCAGCCACTGCATTTGGGCATTACCGAAGCCGGCGGCTTAAGATCCGGAACGGTAAAATCAGCGGTTGGCCTTGGTGCGTTATTAATGGATGGCATTGGCGATACGATACGTATTTCTCTGGCGGCCGATCCTGTTGAAGAAGTGAAAGTGGGTTGGGATTTATTAAGAAGTCTACGATTACGCTCAAAAGGCATTAACTTTATCGCCTGTCCTAGCTGTTCGCGCCAAAACTTTGATGTGATTAAGACCATGAACGAGTTAGAAACTCGTCTCGAAGATATCACTACGGCAATGGATGTTGCCGTTATCGGCTGCGTAGTTAACGGCCCCGGTGAAGCGAAAGAAGCTGATCTTGGTTTAGCCGGTGGTCAGCCAAATTTGATCTACATTGATGGCGAACCGAATTCTAAGTTGGCGAACGATAATCTTGTTGATGATTTAGAGCGTTTGATTAGAGAGAAAGCCAAAAGCAAGCAAGCACAGCTGGATCAGCTGATTGCTAAAGCATAATTTAAAAATTTAGATATTTTTGAACACCGATTGAGCAATAAATTGTGAGTAAAATTCAATCCATTCGCGGCATGAACGATCTTTTGCCCGGTGAATCATCTACTTGGCAGTACGTCGAGCGTGTAGTGTCTGAAGTTTTCGAAACCTACGGTTATCGACTTATTCGTACGCCAATCCTCGAAAAGACCGAGCTGTTCAAACGATCTATCGGTGAAGTTACCGATATTGTTGAAAAAGAAATGTACACCTTTGAAGATCGCGATGGCTCAAGCCTGACCTTGCGACCTGAAAACACTGCGTCTTGCGTTCGTGCCTGTGAGCAAAATGGTTTACTGCACAACCAAACCCAAAAGCTCTGGTACTTTGGGCCAATGTTCCGCCATGAAAGACCTCAAAAAGGTCGCTTGCGTCAGTTCCATCAATTTGGTGTTGAGGCTTTTGGATTTGATGGCCCAGACATAGATGTTGAAGTGTTGGCCATGACCGCGCGTCTTTGGAAAAAACTCGGCCTAACGGACGCTGTCACTCTGCAATTGAACAGCATCGGTAGTCTGTTGGCGCGAGCTAATTACAAGCAGTCATTAGTCGATTATTTGTCTCAATACAAAGATCAACTCGACGAAGACAGCTTGCGCCGCCTCGATTCCAACCCTTTACGCATTCTCGACAGCAAAGACGCGAGAACACAAGCCTTGCTTGATCAGGCGCCGGTTCTCACCGATTACCTAGATGAAGACAGTCGCGAGCACTTTCAACAGTTGCTCACGCTTTTGGACGGTTTGGGAATTCGTTACGAAATTAATCCGCGATTAGTGCGCGGCCTAGATTATTACAACAAAACCGTTTTTGAGTGGGTAACCGATAAATTGGGTGCCCAAGGCACTGTTTGCGCTGGCGGTCGATACGATGGCCTTACTGCTCAGCTTGGCGGCAAAGAAACTCCCGCCGTTGGTTTTGGCATGGGGGCGGAACGTTTGGTGCTGTTACTCGAAGAGCTGAAGTTGATTCCGTCTGAGTTGGATATCAGTGCCGACGTGTATCTGTGCGGCGTAGGTAATGTTCAAAGTTATGTTTTAGGTCTGGCCGAATCAATTCGTGATGCATTGCCTAGTTTAAAACTGGTTAATCACTGCGGTGGCGGCAGCTTTAAGAGTCAATTGAAAAAAGCCGACAAAAGCGGTGCTAAATGGGCGCTAATTGTGGGTGAAAATGAGGCCAGTGCTGCTCAGGTCGTCTTAAAAAGTCTGCGTGATGACAGCGAGCAACTGACTTTAAATCTCTCAGATGTGACCGAAAGGTTGCAAAGCTTGTTTCAATCGTCAAAATAGCGCGTCTCGCAAAAGTTGTATTGGCTACTTAGGAACGAGTAATTGCTTCGTCGAGTTAATACCTAACAATATTAACCATAATCGACCAGCTCAGTATAAAAAGTATTAGAGGATATACGTGTGGCTACACACCTAACAGAAGAAGAACAAATTGAGTCGCTGAAGCGATGGTGGAGCGAAAACGGTAAGTTCACCGTAATCGTGGTTTTAGCTGCAATTGCCGGTTATTTTGGTTGGCAGGCATGGACAAAACATCAGATTCAGCAAAAGCAAGAAGCATCCAGTTTGTACCAAAGCATGCTTGATAGCTCTACCTTGGCACCCGGTGAGACGCTTGATGAAGACAAATACAATCGCGCAATTAGCCTGGGTAAGCAACTTCAAGAAGGATTTTCCGGCAGTTATTATTCTGTTGCTGGTGCTTTAATGATGGCCAAGCTGGATGTTGAGAAAGGTTCTTTAGATTCTGCCATCACTTATCTTGAGTGGGCGAAGAAAAACAACGACGACGCAGAACTTGATATCGTTATTGATCCGCGTTTGGCTCGCTTGTATGTCGCCAAAGAAAAATTTGATGAGGCTTTGGCATTGGTAGCTAAGGCGCCTAAACCTGCGGCGGTTAGCTCCTACGCAGAGTTGCGCGGCGATATTTATGCCGCCAAAGGTGATAGCGCTAAGTCTTCGGAGTCTTATCAATTGGCACTATCGAGCTTAAGTGACCAACAATCAAATCGTCGTCGTTTTATAGAAATGAAATTGTCTGAGCAGGCTGTTTCTTCGAGTTCAGTTGCTGAGGCGGAATAAGTTTAATGCGTTTTGCAATCATTTTTTTCGCGGCCTTAGTTTTGGCCGCATGTTCCAGTACTCCAAAAGAATTGAAACCATTGCCGCTTGTTAAGCACGAAAGCGCTGTGAGTTTCAAAAAACTGTGGAGCCGAGACGGCGGCGCAGGTCAGAAAAAACTCTACACCTTGCTTACGCCCGCACTTGCCAATGGTCGTGCCTACACTGCGGGTACTAAAGGTCGCGTTAGTGCTTATGACGCTTTAAAAGGCACAAAGCTTTGGCAAACCAAAGTGGCCAAGAGCATATCTGGCGGTGTTGGCGCAAACGCCTCTACCGTGGTGGTGGGTACCTACGACGGTGAAGTGATTGCCTTAAACGCCGATACCGGCGAAGAAAAATGGCGGCACATGGTTAGCACCGAGGTGCTATCAGCCCCACAGTTAAACAGCAAAATTGCTGTAGTTCATACCATTGATGGTCGTTTACACGCGCTGGACATCGAAACTGGCGAGCGCCTGTGGTTGTATGATAACACCGCACCTCTTCTAACCTTTCGGGGTCAAGCAGCGCCATTGGTGACAGAAACTCTAGTCATCGCTGGATTTGATAGCGGTAAGGTAGTTGGTATTAATCCACGGAATGGTATCGCCCAATGGGACGTACGTGTTGCTATTCCCAGCGGTCGCAGTGATCTAGAACGTGTGGTTGATATCGATGGAACTCCTTTAATGCTGGGTGATTTGTTGTTTACCGCCAGCTACCAAGGACGCATTGTTGCTATCAGTCGTTCAACCGGTCGTGGTTTATGGGCTAAAGACGCATCAACATATTACGGCTTGGCAACCAACGGCTTCTCGGTTTTTATGACCGCCGATAACGACGAAGTTAAAGCTTACAATGTCGCCAATGGTGAAGATGTTTGGACTAACGACCAAATGTTGCGTCGCAAGTTAACCGGCCCAGTGACTCTTAACGGCTTTGTTTTAATCGGCGATGACGCCGGTTATGTGCACGCTCTAGACGCCGAAAGTGGTGAGTATCGCGGCCGTACCCATGTTAGTGGTGCAGGCATTCGCTCTCCGTTAGTTGTATTTGGTGGTACCTTGTACGTGCTTGATAACGGCGGTTCGCTGCATGCCGTTCAAGTTGAGGCTAAGTCTTAACCGCAATTTAGAAGTACGTTTTCCAAGGGCCTAATGAGTTTTTAGACCTAACTAAACAGCTAAACAGTTACTAAGGGCTTAAATAGCTTCTGAGGACACAGTACTTCTTATTTCTATGGCCAGAGGTGACAATTGCACCACCTCTGGTCATAGTTACTTTATTTCAATACCCAATCGAATCTATACTCATCTCTAAATTCTTGTAAACAGAACACCTTCTCGGTAAATCAAATTAAATGCTTCCAGTAATCGCCTTGGTCGGACGACCAAACGTTGGTAAATCGACGCTCTTCAATCAATTCACTAAAACCAGAGACGCGCTGGTGGCAGATTTTGCGGGCCTGACTCGTGATCGCAAATACGGCGAGGCTGACATACTGGGCCGCAAATGCATGGTTGTTGATACCGGCGGCCTAAGTGGCGAAGAGCAGGGCATTGATTCTCTAATGGCAGGCCAATCTTTAGCCGCAATCGATGAATCTGATTTGGTCTTATTTGTGGTGGATTGCCGAGCCGGATTGACCAATACCGATGAAATGATCGCAAATCATCTGCGTAAAACCGGTAAAAAAGTGTTGGTGGTTGCTAATAAAATTGATGGTGCCAATCACGATGTTGCCGTGGCGCCGTTTTATGAGTTAGCGCTTGGCGAACTGCATGCAACCACGGCCACGCACGGTCGAGGTGTTCGCTCTTTGATGCAGGCCATGCTTGATGAACTGCCGGAGCCCGACGAGATAGTTGAAGATGATGAAGCCGACGGTGTTAAAATCGCCATTGTTGGTCGTCCAAATGTTGGTAAGTCAACACTTGTGAACCGTATGCTCGGTGAAGATCGAGTCGTGGTCTTTGATATGCCCGGAACGACTCGTGACAGTATTTACATTCGTTACGAGCGCGAAGGAACTCCATACACCATCATCGATACTGCGGGTATTCGTCGTCGTAAAAACGTTTCTCTTACCGTTGAAAAATTTTCCATTGTTAAAACCTTGCAAGCCATTAACGACGCAAATGTTGTTGTTTTGTTGATGGATGCTAGTGAAGGGGTTGTTGATCAAGATTTGCATTTGCTGGGGCAGGTGATTGAGGCGGGTCGTGGTGTGGTGATCGCTTTAAACAAGTGGGATGGCCTTGACGCTGAACACAAAGCGAAAATCAAACGCGATCTAGAGCGTCGATTGCAATTCGTTGATTTTGCCGACCTACATTTTATTTCTGCCTTGCACGGTACCAATGTCGGCCATTTATACGAGTCGGTCGAGCGTGCGTATCGTTCAGCAACCGATAAATTCTCGACCAATCAACTGACGCGAATCCTCGAAGATGCGGTTTCTGTTCATCAGCCACCGTTGGTTAATGGTCGCCGAATAAAACTGCGTTACGCTCATACCGGCGGACACAATCCACCGATTATTATTATTCACGGCAACCAAACCGATGCCGTTCCCGCGCACTACAAGCGATACCTAGAAAAAACCTTCCGTCGCGTTCTTGATTTACACGGTACGCCGTTACGCATTGAATTTAAAACCAGCGACAACCCTTATGCGGTCAAAGCAACTAAACGTAATTACAAACAAATAACGCAGAAAGAGCGTGTTCAGGCTCGTTTAAAAAAGCGTCCTAAGCAATAATTTACAGCACGAGTTGCGTAGCATAAACCATGATATTAGCTGATTTATGGGTTTATCTTGGTTTATTTTTTAGCGCATTTTTAGCAGCCACTATTTTACCTTTTAGCTCCGAAGGCTTGCTGTCGGTGTTGTATCTGAAAGGCTATAGTGGAGCGTTGTTATTGTTGTTCGCAACCGTGGGTAATGTATTGGGTTCCTGTACAAATTACGGCCTTGGTTATTTCGGTGGTAATTATTTGGTTGAGAAGGTTCTACGTTTAAAGCCCGAACAATTTAAGAAGGCTGAGCAACGCTATCAAAAATATGGTTACTGGTCTTTGTTGTTTGCATGGGTACCCATCATTGGCGATCCTATTACCGTTGTTGCCGGTGTACTCAGAATAAAGTTTTTGCCATTTTTGATCTTGGTGTTAGCGGGTAAATTTACTCGCTATGCGGCTATTATGTATTTAATAGCGAGTAATACTTAGTCTTAAGACAAGAGAAACTCTAGGAACCTCTGATTAACTCATCCATGATTTAATCAGAGGACAGAAATTGAAAATGCGATTTCCAATTTCTTCACAATTTCAATTACTTACAGTTCTTGAAATTGGCGATACATCCTTGTGTCGCGAGAAACTCTGGTTAATCTGAGTTTCCTCTAATTAATCTAGAGGAACCTCTGATTAACTCATCCTTGATTTAATCAGAGGGAAGAAATTGAAAATGTGATTTCCAATTTCTTCACAATTTCAATTACTTACAGTTCTTGAAATTGGCGACACATCCTTGTGTCGCGAGAGACTCTAGGTTAATCAGAGTTTCCTGGAGTTTCCAGTAACATAAGGATGTGTTTTGGTTAAGTTTCGGATGAATTAATCGGAGGTTCTTAAGTATTAATTCATCGTTTTTATTCGTTTTCTTGAGCTTCTCTCAGTTTTCTATATAGAGTTCTTTCACTTACACCCAACGCTTTTGCTAGGTGTTTGTTGTCTCCCGAATAGCGGCTACTGACGTATTTTAAATACAGTTTTTCCAGTGTTTCTAAGGTTACGAGTTGATCACTATTAAAGGGGTTTGTTGGGTTATTAATTCCATTATTGACACCCGTTGTATTCTTGTTAGCGGCATAGTTGAAATTAATATTTGCTGTCGCACGTGCGGATAAGTCTTCCAATTGTTTTTTTGACTTTAAATTGGTGTCTAAATGCTTTACCTCGATTAAATCTCCGTCGCATAAAATGGCTGCGCGCGCTAAAATATTTTTAAGCTCGCGAATATTGCCAGGAAAGCTTTGGGTTTTTAAATAGTTCAAAGCTGCTTGAGAAAGCTTTAATGGTTCTTCCATTTGCGATAAAAGATGATTGCTGAGTAATTCGATATCATCTGTTCTTTCTTTTAACGGCGGCAAAATTACCGGAAAAGGACTGACACGATAAAATAAATCTTTGCGAAATTTACCTTCGGCAATTAATTGTTCCAAGTTTTGGTGGGTTGCGCATATTAATCGAAAATCTGCATGCTTCTCAGTAATAGATCCCACCGGGCGATAACTACCAGTTTCAATTAAACGCAATAATTTTACCTGTAAGGGCAAAGGCACATCACCAAGTTCATCTAAAAACAGCGTACCCCCGTTTGCGGCTTCTACCAGTCCGTGCTTTTTGTGAATGGCGCCAGTAAAAGCTCCTTTTTCGTGACCGAACAATTCGCTCTCAAACAAAGTTTCTGATAATCCCGAGCATTCAACCACCACGAAGGGTTTGTCTTTGCGTTTACTGTGTGAGTGTAAATAGCGCGCCGCGAGTTCTTTGCCGGTGCCGGATTCGCCCAGTAGTAAAACACTGATATTTGACTTGGCTGCACGATTGAGCAATGAGAGTGCTTCGGTAAACGTTGGGCTTAAGCCGAGAATTTTATGTTGTTCGTCACCAGCGCGATTTACGAATCGCATGGTTTCTAAAAATAATTTTCCGGGCCGTGGTGAATTTACCGGCGTGACTTCGACATCAACGTGATCTGGCCCTTGTTTGGTTTGGTGAATGTGCAGAACCCGTTGCGATTGCCCTGAACCGATGGCCGATTTCAACGGGCAGCTTTCGCCGGCCTGGTCACAGGGTTTGTTGTAACCGTGAGAAACCTCATAACAAAACCTGTTTACGGCCTGGGTACCAAATTCTTGCTCGTATAATTCATTCACGGCAATAATTTTGTATTGGCTATTTAACAACGCAGCTGGTGTTTCTTGTTCGTCGAGTTGCTGCTGTAGTTTTTGCGGTGTTTTCGGCAATGGCATGAGTGTATCCGTGAGCTTAATCTAATCGCATTGAAAATCGTAATCTGAATAAGTTAAAGAGTGGTTATTTTAAATATCTCTATCCAGAACTGGCTATGTCAAAAATGACATAGTTTGCCAAATTCGACAAGGTTTTGATAAAAAGCAAACGTCTGTTTTTTGTGCTAAACAAAAAAGGCCAAATGTGTTGTTTAAAGTGATTCTCGATAAGTTTTTTTTGAAACCTTATTAAAAAACGTAACTTATTGAAATTAAATAACTATTTATTTTTCGAGATATTCAAAAAATAGAATATGTGTTTATTTTATGCATTAAAATTCTCTTCAAAACTATTGATTTATATCAACTTTTATTGGAGCGGTAATTGCTCTAACAGACGACGTAAGTCTAATTGAACGACAATTTCGGCACTGTTAGGTCACGAGCATTTCAGAGGTGTTCTCTTGTTCAAAAACTCTTGGTTAACCCAACCTTTAGTTAAAGAGTTGGCCGTTGTTTTAGTCATTAAACTTGTTGTTATTTTTGCCATTAAGTGGATGTTTTTTTCTGATCCGGTGGATGTTAAGTCTCAAGAGTTGGGGATTGAAAGTCACCTTGGAATAGATAAGTCCGAAAGTCAGCCTGAGTAAGTGTCTTTATTGGGGTAGTTATGATTGAAGAATCGGTTGTTAACTTATCGCGGCTACAATTTGCGATTACCGCGTTTTATCATTTTTTATTTGTGCCTTTAACTTTAGGCATGACCTTTATTCTTGCCATTATGGAATCGGTTTACGTTTTGACAGGCAAGCAGATCTATAAGGACATGGTTAAATTCTGGGGAAAACTGTTCGGAATTAATTTTGCGTTAGGTGTTACTACAGGCTTAACCATGGAATTCCAGTTTGGTACCAACTGGGCTTATTACTCACATTACGTCGGTGATATTTTTGGAGCGCCACTGGCCATTGAGGGGCTGATGGCGTTTTTCTTAGAATCTACCTTTATTGGTTTATTCTTTTTCGGCTGGGACCGGCTCACTAAAGTTCAGCATCTTATTGTGACTTGGCTGGTAGCCTTGGGCTCTAATTTATCGGCACTTTGGATTTTGATTGCAAACGGTTGGATGCAAAATCCGGTGGGTGCAGAGTTTAATTACGAAACCATGCGCATGGAAATGGTGAGCTTCAGCGAAATTATTCTAAATCCTGTTGCGCAAGTTAAGTTCGTGCATACCGTATCTGCGGGTTATGTAACTGGAGCCATGTTTGTATTGGCAATTTCTGCCTACTACATGCTTAAAAAACGCGACTTACCGTTCGCCCGCCGGTCGTTTGCTATTGCATCCAGTTTTGGATTAGCGTCGATTTTGTCGGTAATTTTGTTGGGCGACGAGTCGGGCTACGAGCTTGGCGACGTACAAAAAACCAAATTAGCGGCCATTGAGGCTGAGTGGGAGACCCATGAACCACCGGCGGCTTTCACGTTAATTGGTTTTCCTAACGAAGAAACGCAAACAACCGATGCCGCCCTGCAAATCCCTTATTTATTGGGATTAATCGCCACACGTTCGATAACCGAAGAAGTCACTGGTATTAAAGATCTGATTGTTGAACACGAAGATCGAATTCGTTCGGGTATTGGTGCCTACGGATTACTTGAACAACTTCGTGCTGGCGATGAGAGCGAAGAAACCAAAGCCGCTTTTGAAGACGTAAAAGACGATCTTGGTTATGGATTGCTGTTAAAACGCATCCGTGATGACATCGAGAATGCGACTGACGAAGAAATTAAAGCTGCCGCAAAATCTACCATTCCAGCAGTTGCTCCCATGTTCTGGACCTTCCGAATTATGGTGGGTTTAGGCGTATTAATGCTGACCTTAATTGGCCTATCGTTCTATTTTGCCACTCGACACACTGCAGAAAAACAAACCTGGTTGTTAAAAGCCTTGTTGATTTGTTTACCTGCGCCTTGGATTGCTTGTGAGATGGGTTGGTTTGTGGCTGAGTTTGGTCGTCAACCATGGTCAATTGGTGAAGTGTTGCCAACAGCCTTGTCGGCTTCGACTCGATCAGAGGCAGATATTTGGATGAGTCTCACCGGATTTATCGTGTTTTATTCTGGGCTGCTCGTGGTAGAAATGTATTTGATGTTCAAGTTCGCAAGACTTGGCCCAAGTGCGCTACACACCGGACGTTACCATCACGAAATTGAATCCCACGAAGGTGGTGCACCACTAACTAACGCGGGCGCACATTAAGGAGTAAGCCATGTTTGATTATGAGTTATTAAAAATAATTTGGTGGCTGTTGGTGGGTGTTTTATTGATTGGTTTTGCTGTTACCGACGGTTTTGATATGGGCGTTTTAAGCCTGCTAAAAATTGTTGGTAAAACCGATAACGAACGCCGAGTCATGCTAAATACCGTTGGCCCGCACTGGGACGGTAACCAAGTTTGGTTTATTACCGCCGGTGGTGCAATTTTCGCTGCCTGGCCAATTGTTTATGCCGTTGCCTTTAGTGGACTTTATTGGGCGTTATTGTTGGTTTTGTTCGCGCTCTTTTTCCGTCCAGTGGGATTTGAGTATCGATCAAAAATTGAAACGGCTCGCTGGCGAAACAATTGGGACTGGTTATTAACCGCAGGTAGTGCAATTCCAGCGTTAGTGTTTGGTGTTGCCTTTGGTAATTTATTTTTAGGATTACCGTTTACCATTGATGCCGATTTACGCTCTTATTACGAAGGTTCTTTTTGGCAGTTATTAAGTCCTTTCGCTATTTTATGCGGATTGGTTAGCGTTATTATGTTAGCAATGCACGGCGCTGTATTTTTGCAAATGCGAACCGACGACGATGTTTATTTGCGTTCTCGATCGGTAGCGCAAATTACCGCTCTTGCTACATTTGTGTTGTTTATATTGGCGGGTATCTGGGTTTACTTTATGCCCGGTATGGATATCGTCGATATTAAAACGACCGCCGGTGTGGTAACGCCTTTGCAGAAAACCGTGGTTGAGGTCGAGTCTGGATGGTTTGCTAATTACGGTAAATATCCGCTATTTATGCTTGCGCCTGTAATCGCTCTAGTTTCTTTATTAGCGACTGCATTTTTATCAAAACTGAATAAACCGGGCTTTGCCTTTACGTTTAGCTCTATTGCTATTGCTGGAATTATCTTAACCGCTGCGTTTAGTCTCTTTCCGTTTATTATGCCTTCAAGCATTAATCCGTCGGTAAGTTTGACTATGTGGGATGTTGTCTCAAGCCAAAAAACGCTCAACATTATGCTTTGGGTGGCCATTATTTTTGTGCCAATTGTGTTGAGTTACACCTTGTGGGGTTACTACAAAATGTGGGGTCGTGTTTCAACCAAGTTTGTTGAAGACAACAAATTTGGTACCTACTAGCTTTGAGTACAACTTTTTTGGGTAAGAATTTTCTGGTTAATGGGTTGATGAATTAACCAGAATACAAACATACACCAATACACAACATTAAGTTTTCGAAATGAGTGCCACTCACTTGGTTGAAAACTTAAATAACTGAAAGAAAACAGGTAAATATTATGTGGTATTTTGCTTGGATTTTAGGTGTTCTGTTGGCTTGTTCCTTTGGCATTATCAATGCCCTCTGGTTGGAAGTTAACGAAAACTTAGATCGCGACTCTGATGTAAAAAATTAGGTTTAACGTATGAGCGAATCCGACAGCGGTTTAAAAATCGATAACCAAACCGTTAATAACCAAGGTACTGATAACCAAGAAATTGGTCATCAGCCATACGTTATACGATTTTTTTATGGCGGATTTGCTCGGTTGGTATCGTTTGTATTGGCGATATTGTTAGCTGGGGTTGCAATGATTGTTCCCCAGCTTATTGCCGAAGAAGCCCACGAAGTTAATCACAGTTTACTGATGTTAAGTATGCTCGGTATTTCCGGCGGTTTTATTCATGGAGTGGGGTTTGTTCCGAGACACTGGTTTTGGTGGGCTCTGTTCAGCCCATTTGTGGCATGGCCTATCTTGTTTTTATCCATCTATTGGTGGTTCTAACTAGCACTGCATTACCGGTTAAGGTTTTCATAATTTAAAGAGACTTACCAAATATCTAATCATATGCTGGAACCTTGATTAACGCTTTTGTGATTTAATCCAAGGGCATAATTCGCAATGCTGTGTACTATTTCTTCTTAGTTTCAATCACTTACGTTTTTTGAGATAGTCGGCAATTCTTTTTTACTGCTGAAAATTCGGTGCTAATTAGAGCTTTCTATTGCTAAGATTTCTGGATTAATTTCCTGCTGTTACGCGCAAACTTCGTTTAAGAATCTCTTTAAAGGAAACTCTGATCAACCTAGAGTTTCTCGCGACACAAGGATGTGTCGCCAATTTCAAGAAGTGTAAGTGATTGAAATTGTGAAGAAATTGGAAATCACATTTTCAATTTCTGCCCTCTGATTAAATCAAGGATGAGTTAATCAGAGGTTCCTAAAGTAACTATTTAACGAATCTTCCTTCCTTGTTTCATATCGTTTCGCAAATATTAACAATTTGTGTTTTAAGTTCGTGGTCAACCTACAAATATCTACTAGACTGATTTAAGTATTGGGATACTTTTACGTGGCTTGGTCAAATATGAGATTAAAGATTGAGTCGAACATCCCTATTTACCGTATTAAATTTCGACGATGATTTTACATAACCTATGACCGTATCAGTCATTATCTGTGACGACTCTAACATGGCGAGAAAACAGCTGGCGCGCTGCTTGCCAAAAGAATGGGAGGTGTCGATCGACTTTGCTGAAAATGGCTTACAAGCTCTTGATTTAATGCACGACGGCTTGGGTGACATTCTATTTTTAGATTTAACCATGCCAGAGCTCGACGGTTTTGGAACCCTCGCCGAAATTAAAAAGCAATGTATCACCGTCGATGTGATAGTGGTGTCTGGCGATATTCAAGAGGAGGCCAGACGACGGGTTATGGAGCTAGGAGCATTGGATTTTATCCGTAAGCCGTCTACTCCTGATCAAATTGAGAAAGTACTGTTAGACCATAAGCTCTATAAGTTGGCGCCAAAAGCTGCTCTTAATGTTTCTAAAAATCCGGAAGAGTCAAAATCATCTACCGTTAAAACCGCCAAAAAAGACAGTTTAAGTCTTGCCGATCAAGCAGAAATTTTCGACTGCTATCAAGAAATTACCAACGTAGCCATGGGCCGGGCCGGAGATTTATTAGCACGATTAACCGGCGAGTTTGTAAGTCTACCCATTCCTAAAGTTGCTATGCTTGAGGCCAGTGAGTTATTGATGGCACTTGCCTTTGCCGATGATGATTCCGTGTCAGCGGTGTGTCAGGGGTTTATTAGTCGAGGTATCGCCGGTGAAGCATTACTGTTATTCAGCGACAGTTCTTTCGCTAATATGGCCGAATTAATGAAGCAACCCGGTGAATTAGAGTCGGTACAAATTGAAGTCTTAACCGATTTATCTAGCGCATTATTAGGCGCTATTCTAAATGGATTAGGTGAGCAATTAGATTTGTCGTTCAGTCAGGGTTATCCAACCGTTTTAGGACGTCACTCCAGCATTAGTAATTTAATTTCAGCAAATACCGGAAAGTGGACAAAAACACTCACCATTGAAGTTACTTACGTTATCGAAAGTCACGACATTATTTGCGATGTATTGCTGCTGTTTACCGCGGAATCGATGGCGTCTATCAACTCACGTTTATCTTACGTTTTAAGCGACGAATAAATATTACCGATGAAACAAGATAAAAATATGCCTGAAGGCATGGAAAATTGGCACTGGATGATGTACATCCTCCAGACCATCGATGTAGGCCTTGTGGTGGTTGATAAAGATTACCGAATTTGCGTTTGGAATAGCTTTATGGAAAATCACAGTGGCAAGCTCGCTCAAGATGTAAGTAACCGTCCGCTATTTGATATTTTTCCAGAAATACAAAAAGATTGGTTTCAACACAAAATTGATTCAGTGTTTTTGTTGGATAACCGTGCCTACACCATTTGGGAGGAGCGACCTTACGTTTTTAAATTTAAAAATTATCGTCCTATCACAAGTACCGCCGATTTTATGTATCAATACACAACGCTACTGCCCTTAAAATCGGTAACCGGCGAAACTTCTCATGTTGCTATTGTTGTTTACGATGTAACCGATATTGCTGTAAACCGAATGGCTTTAAAAAAGGCCAATAAAACCCTCGAAGAAATTAGCATCACCGATCAAATGACTAGGTTATACAATCGGTCTCATTGGGAAAATTGTCTTCTGCAAGAATTCAAAAGACATGCTCGCCACAATGAAATGGCTAGCTTGATAATGTTTGATATAGATCATTTTAAAAAAGTGAACGATACCTACGGTCATCATCCCGGTGATGTTGTCATTAAATCTGTGGCGCAGGAATTGTTAAACAGTAAACGTGATATCGATATAGCTGGTCGTTACGGTGGTGAAGAGTTTGGGGTAATTCTTGTCGGTGTCGATGCAGAAAAAGCGTATTATTTCGCTGAGCGATTACGAAAAAATATTTCAGAACTTTTAATCGAAGTTGATGATCATAAAATTCGATTCACTATTAGTCTCGGAATCGCAGAAATATCCTCTCAACAAGAATGTCACACAGATTGGATTAAATGCGCAGATGCAGCACTTTATGCGTCAAAACGAGGTGGTAGAAATCGTACGACAATTTTTGTGGAAGGTATGGAGTCTTGATGGATTTGAAAAAAATAAATATTATTTTGGTCTGAGTGGTTACTTATCTATAATTAAATAATCCTTTCTGTCTTTTTTTAAAGATATTTTTTTATAAAGAATATCTTCTTCCTTTTTGTGTAATCCTTAATTATTAAATGTCTAATTTTTTAATCGTGTTAATGTTGGCTTTTTTATAATTTAAAAGTCTGTTGTATGATGATTTTTAAACACTTAATATTCGAGTTTGTGAATTAGTCCGCGATTTAATTTATTCGAAAAACATTTTTCAATTTTTGCTTGGTACTATCATTAGTAACTTCTAATGAGGCGGGATGAAAAATGAAAAAAACCTTGGGTGTAAGTTTTGTATTGCTGTGTTCTGGAGTTTCTTCAATAGCAACGGCGCAAGTTGCCTATACAGAAGAGACACGAATAAATAGTGGTGGTGGTGAGCTTTCAGGGTTTTTGGGTAGAAATAATGAGGCAACAGGAGACGCTGCAATAGGCGATATTAACCTTGACGGTTATCTCGATATATTTGATGCTAACTCTACGTTATTTGACGCTCCTAACCCGAGTATTCGCTTTAATAATAGTGATGGTAGTGGTTTTACTGAGCAGTTTCTTAATGAAGGTGCGAGCCTCAGTACCTTTGATGCTGATTTAGCCGATTTAAATAATGACGGCTATGTGGATTTAATTCGAGCCGAGTTCGACGGTGATATTCGTCAGGTATCGGTTTACTTAAATCTAAGGCAAGCACCGTGGTTTTCGTTATCAAGCCCGAGTTATCAACTAGAAACAACATTTTGTCCCATTGATATTGATGTTGTTGATGTCAATAAAGATGGTTTTTTGGATTTTGCTATCGGTCAAACCGTTTTGGGTTTTTGTTTTGACAGTGGCACTGGCCGCGCCAATGTGTTGTTAAATAATGGCGATGGTACCTTCAATACTAGCATTCCTGAAATTGTTGCCTATCATGGCGTTTCATCTCACGATGTATTTTTTATTGACGCCAATAATGATGGACATCAAGATTTATTTGTCGTGAATGAAAATGGCCCATCAAAGCTGTATCTTAATTCTGGCGAAAGTCTTCCAGCATTTACCGAAGTAAAAAGTACCTCTTTTAGCGCGGGTTTTTCGGGCGAAGCTGAAGATTTCAACGACGACGGCTTAATGGATATTGTTATCGGTGCCGACGGTGTGACCAACGTTTATATCAATGATCCACAAGCGCTTGGTAATTTTGTGCAGGTGGCAAGCCTACCAAACAGATTCAGTTCTAATGCTTATGATGTTGAATTAGAAGATTTCGATTCGGATGGTGATGTTGATATTGCGACTATTTCAAATAGTTTTGGCAGTCCAACGCTTTGGTTAAATGATGGTGAAGGTTTACCGCTTTTCACTCAACAATTGATAGATCCAGACCGTGATGCATTTGAATTGAATACTATAGATGCTATTGATTTTGATGTTGATGGTGACTTAGATATTTATGTTGCTGGGGGTACTTTCACTCTCAGTCAAGGTTGTTTTGGTTGTGTTTCTAACCAGTTTTATTCTGCAATAACTTTGCCTAACGATTTTTATACTAATTTTGAAAATGGAATTGGCGTTTGGACACAATTGCAAGATGACACCATTGATTGGCGACCACGAACAGCACAGACGTCTTCTGGAAATACCGGTCCATTTCGTGCTGCCACAGGCAGAACCTATTATTATTTTGAAACCTCAACCGGCTCTGCTAATTCTGCGGGTAATACTGCAATTTTAGAATCGCCCGTATTAACTGCGGCTCCAAATCGATATGTGGTTTTTGATTATCATGCCTATGGTGCTGATATTGGCAGTTTACACGTTGATGTTTTGGCCAACGGTACTTTATTTGAAAGTGTATGGTCGGTTTCTGGTCAACAACAATTAGATGAAACCAATCCTTGGCTTACCGCGCGTGTGAACTTGTCGGAATTCATTGGTGATATTCAGGTGCGCATACGTGCAGAAGCTGCTGGTGGTTTTTTGGGTGACATCGCCATTGATAACCTTTCTGTTTTAAATGTACCACCTAATATTCCTTCTGTAACAACCATCAATGTTCTTTTTGACGATGTCGGTCTAGGTGATTTTATCGGTTTGGGTGATTTAGTTGCTGTAATAGATGGGCAGAGTGAATTCATTTGTACCTTAGCCGATAATCCAGGCGGATGTATAGGCAGTGTTGTTGCTCCTGTAGGTACGCCATTTGATTTAGTGGTAGAAGTTCCAGAGGAAGCAATTCCTTTTATTTCCAGTTTTTGGGATGGCTGTGATTCAACAGAAGGTGGCTTTATTTGTAACGTAACAGCCAACGGTTTGATTTTAAATTTAACGTATTTTCAGTTTTAAACTTTAAACACCTTTGATTAACTCATTTATGATTGAATCAAAATTCAGTAATTCAAAAATGAGATGCTAATAAAAGTATCAAAATTATTTGAGTAATTTTTAAGAGTTTTAAATTTCAAACCTCCAATTTAATTTTATCGTTAATTGGAGGTTTTTTTATTCTTCTTCGATTTAACCAGCGATGGCATTTTGGAGATAAAAAATGTTGTCTTGCAATTGCCGATACTGCTGGCAGTAAATATTGTTGATTGACCCTTCTTTAAATATATCTCCTATAATTTTTCTTTCATATAAGCGTAACAACTAAGTCATTGTGGCGTAACCTCATTTTTGTACTCTCTGGCGCAGAATTACTCGTGCTGTTTAATTCAAAAAAAATAATTAGCAAATAGCAGTTGATCGTGATTTGCAGATACCTTATCCCGATAGGAGAACAGAATGTTTGAGAGGAACAAGCTTTCTAGCTTTATCCGCAAAGCTTTGCTGGTTGGTCTTCCGGCTCTTGTGTTGGCGGCCTGTGATGGCGACGACGGACGTGATGGTGCTAACGGCGCCAATGGCCAAGACGGAGCCAATGCTGCAGTTGCGGTGCAAGGTTTTGTGCAAGATGGCCCGGTAGCGGGCGGTAGCATTTATGTTTTTAATCGCGCCAACATTGAAGCTGCACTAGCCGCTGCCGATGCCGCCGAAATTGCCGGCACCTCTCGTGCCGCTGCGCTTGCCGCTGCAAGCCCAATTGCCACCCTAGAGAATCGCAATCTTGCCGATGGTGAAAATTTCTTGTTAAACCTATCGGCAGAAAATGCAGGCCAAGCCGTATTTTTAGTCTTCGACAACGAAGGCGCTATTGATACGACCTTCAATGATTTGCCGATCAACATGGAATCTATTGCCATTGTTGCCGAGTCTGGTCAGACCCAACAGATCAACGTCAACCCATTTAGCTCTGCCATTACGCAATTGGTCATCGCGCAAACCACCTCTGATGCCACGGTTGCCGATATCGAAGTGGCGTTGAACTCATCGATTCAAAACGTGGTTGATGCTACCGATGGCGATCTGCCAGAAGGTTCTAACCCAATCACCGGTTTGGATTCCGATCTACTTGCTCAAGCCTCTTCTGAACTTGGTGAATTTGTTCGTGTCGGCGCATCAGTGGTAACTGGTGCTAGCGACACGGCGGTGAATTTTTCTCGCGAAGAAATTTTATTGGCGTATGCACTAGACGCAGCCGATGGCGTTATTGATGCCGCAATTCCATCCATTATTTCTGTGGTGCCAACGTTCTCTGGTGGAACTAGCGCATCAGATATTCTTAACGCATTTCCTGCTATTACTTTAGCCGCGGATAACGTCGTTACTCCAGCCGGACAAGCCACTGCCTCGCGCAGTCCACTGCATTCGGCCGCGCAACATTTAGAGTTGGCCGCGGGCTTACAAGCCGAATTTTTAACGCGTAATGTCGCACACAATGCCGATCAGTTCGCGTTGTTCCCGGCAGAAAATCCTACCCATCAAATTTGGTGTATTGAGGGCAATGTTGAGGTTCTAGATACCGCGACTGGCCAACGTAATCCGGCGGTTCAGCGTGTCTCTTTAAGTGACGGTAGCGTTGAAACAATCTTAAGCGGTATGGATCGCTGCGACGGTATTCGCGCCACACCTTGGGGTACTGTGATTGCCACAGAAGAAACCGTTGACGGCTCTGTGTACGAAATTTTAAATCCGCTGTCTACCAGCAACATAACCATTACTAATCGTGGTGGCGCCGGTGAAGCTGCAACTATTATCGACGCTTCGGGTGCAGATGCTTCTGGCGTGGTTGCTAAGCGTACAGCAATGCCAACCATGGCTTGGGAAGGTTTGTTCGTACTTGAAAACGGTGTGGTGGTTGGCGGCGATGAACTGCGTCCGGGCAGTTATGAATTAGAGTTGGATAACGGCGCTACTGCGGTAAGTTTTGGTAGCGATACCGACGGCGGCGCGATTTTCAAATTTATTCCAACCAATCTTTCTGATGGTACTGAAATTACCGATCTTGCTAACTCGCCGCTGGTTTCCGGCAGTAGCTTCGCGTTGCAAGTGCAATGTACCGGCGGTGTGCAGTTCGGCCAAGGGTGCGAAATTGGCGATGCGCTTTGGGTTCCGGTTTCTGCGGTTAATGCCCGAGAAGACGCGAACCTTGCCGGTGCGACGGGTTACTATCGTCCTGAAGATTTGCATTTAGACCCTGATTTTTCCAATCCAGAAAATGCCGATGAGGTGCGCTTCTGTTTTGCTAACACCGGCAATCGTGGTGCAGACAACTTCGGTGAAGTGATTTGTGGTACTGATGCAAATCCGGCTGACTCTGGTCGTAACGTGACTTTGGTGCGTTTTGTTGAAGGCGACAGCGAACTTAATGCGCCCGATAACCTAGCATTCCAACCGGGCACTGGCATTTTGTATGTAATTGAAGACAACCAACACGGCGATGTTTGGGCCTGTTTGCCAGACGGCGATGACCAAGGTTTAACCTCAGACGGTTGTGTTCGTGTTCTGTCGTTGAACGATACCTCAGCAGAGCCAACCGGTTTTGGTTTTAATGCCGACGGTACCGAAGCTTGGGTGTCTATCCAGCATTCTTCCGATAACGCTTTCCCACTGGTGAATAACTATCGCACCGACGATATTGTTCGCATTACCGGTTTTAGCGCACCAACTGCAATTGCAGCTGACATTACCGCGCTGGCGGAGCAAAACTCCCAAGCGCTATTTGGGTTTGGTACACCAATTACTGCATCAAACGCTAACACAGTCGATCGCCAAGCCGATATCACAACCGCACTTAACGGTGCTGATCTGAGCAACGGTTTTGGTAACGGTGAAGATGCCTCTGCTTATGTCTCTTTAGCAGGTGGATTGTCGGCGACTTTCTTAACGCGCACCGCCTCAGAATGGTGGGATCAGCACGATCTTTATCCGTTAAATAATCCAACCCATTTAATTGGTTGTATCGAAGAGTCACGCGGTATTGTTGATGATGGCACCGCCAATAAATACAAACCGAGCGTACAGCGCGTTAATCTAACCACTGGTGTTGTTGAAACCATTGCACGTGGTATGGATCGCTGCGACGGTATTCGTACCACACCTTGGGGCACCGTGCTTGCTACCGAAGAAAGTGCCGATGGCGCGGCCTATGAAATTCTTGATCCATTAACCACCACCAACGTAGTCATTGTTGAACGTGGCGATGCAGGAATGGCGGCAACTATTGAACAGGGTGACGCTAACGGCGTACCTACCTCGGTAGAAGCAAGCAACCTAGTGGTTAAACGTACCGCAATGCCAACCATGGCCTGGGAAGGTCTCTTCGTACTCGACAGCGGTGTGGTTGTGGGTGGTGATGAGTTGCGTCCAGGTTCTTACGACCAATTCTTCTTAGCCGACGGCACCATTGCTGGCGAAGACGACGGTTCGGCATTGTTAGTTAATAGCGACACCGACGGTGGTGCGATCTTTAAGTTTGTACCAGCGACGCCACGTACACTCGATACGCAAATCACCAACCTAAACGACTCACCATTTGTTGCCGGTAGTACCTATGCAATGCAAGTAAGTTGTCAAAGCAGCCGTCAGCAAGCAGGCCAAGGTTGTGAAGTGGGTAACGCCTCTTGGATTGAAGTAGACGCCGCTAACGCACGCGTGCAAGCGAATGGTCGTGGTGCCACCGGCTACTACCGCCCAGAAGACATGCACCGTGATCCGATGTTCGTTGATGCAACTAACCCAGACGCAGTTCGCTTCTGCTGGACCAACACCGGTCGAACTGGTTCCGGTCAGGTGGGTGAGGTTATTTGTGGAATCGATTCGGCACCGTTAACAGCCAGTAGCGATTTGACAGTTTCGGTGAATCGTTTCGTTGAAGGCGACGAAGACTTTAATGCGCCGGATAACTTCGCTTTCCAACCTGTTACCGGCATAGCCTACGTTATCGAAGACGATAGCGACGGCGACGTTTGGGCGTGTTTACCGGATGGTGACGACCGCGATATAAAAACCGACGGCTGTGTACGCATGTTGTCGATTGCGGTTCAAGGCGCAGAGCCAACAGGCTTTAGTTTTTCACAAGACGGCACTCGTGCTTACCTGTCACTGCAACACGCTAACGGTGAAGCATTGTTAGACGGGAACGACACCGACGACCTGTTGATCATCGAAGGCTTTAGTACCAACGTTGATTTCTCAGGCTTTGGTACCAACAACGAAGCAACGCTGCACAGCAATTCTGCGGCACTATTCGGCTTCGAAGGGCCACTTGCCGAATCATCAACCGTTGGTGATTTATAAGTGTGAACACAATTTTAATGAATTGCTAAACAAAAAAAAGGGTCTCAATTGAGGCCCTTTTTATAAAAGAAACTCTGATTTAATCAGAGGACAGAAATTTAAAATGCGATTTCCAATTTCTTCACAATTTCAATCACTTACCGTTCATGAAATTAGCGACACATCCTTGTGTTGCTAGAAACTCTAGGTTAATCAGAGTTTATTATTCGAATTCAACCAGATTACTGACCGAATCTGCCTGGCAAGAAATCTCCTCCTCAATATTTCCCTCTAAATCCGAAATCACAATACCAATCTCAGACTCCGGCGGTTGAGACTCTTCATCGTAATAATCAAACAACTCAAACTTTTTATCGTGAGTGCTAAAACTCAACGAGTTTTGGTTAACCTTAAAACGGTGGTAGTTGGAAAATTCAAAATGGTTTGATGAATTACATTCGAAAGCCACATCTATTTGCTCGTGTGTTTGATGAAGAAACACAAATCGTTCATCCATTAATTTACACAATTTATAGCGTTGAGATTCTCCAACACAACTAAAGATAACTTCTTTACAATTTTCGTCAGGATTATTGGTTTTTAATCCGTCAGCCAGCGTAAAGCCTGTTGTGCTCACGAGGCATATCATTAAAAGCCATCGAGACTGTTTTCTGTAAGTCACCGCTAAAACTCCAACAAAATAATCAAATTCCCACTTTTGGCTTGAAAAGAACATTCAAGTTCATGTATTTATAACTTTATTATATGGGAACCTCTGATTAACTCATCCATGATTTAATCAGAGGACAGAAATTGACAATGCGATTTCCAATTTCTTCACAATTTCAATCACTTACCGTTCTTGAAATTGGCGACACATCCTTGTGTCGCGAGAAACTCTGGTTAATCAGAGTTTCCTATGTATTGGTTGATTACTAAAGTGCGAAGTTTGAATTTTGTACGATTTTAAAGAGATGCCGTAGTGGAATTACCATTAATATTGAAAATTACCCTAGAAGACGACGATCTTGATGCCAGATCTGTAATGTTCTCCTCAATCATGCGTGATGCCAAAGATTGGCCCGGTGTTGAGAAGACGCTCCGAACTGGTCACGACATATCGCTAAAACGAAAAAGGGATGTTGTCGAAGCTGCGCAACAAATACCAGAACCTCTTCCGGCATCGTCTCCGGCAAGCTCAGACGATATCGTAACTCGTGGCGGCGATGACCAAGAGTCGATTTGGTTAAAGATTATGCCAGATTACCTCAAACAGGTTCTGAGTATATTTGGTGATTATATAAAAGCGAGCAACACCAAAAGTCCTGTCAAACTTAAAATAGATGGCCGCGAGGTGGAGTTCTCATCCAAACAAGAAATGACGCCGGAATTGCTCGAAAGCTATGTAAAAATACTCACTAAAACTGGCGATAATCAATAATATTTAATTAATAAAATACAATGGCAAAAAGATACGCATTGGTTATTGGCAGTAATAACTATCAGAACTTTCCCACTTTAAAAAAGGCCGAAGCTGATGCATTGGCTGTGGAAAAATTATTGTCTGATCACGTTTTGGGGGAGTTTGATAGCATTGTCTCGTTAACCCAAAACGTCACCAACAAAGAAACCTCTATTGCCATTAAACGTTTTTTTACTGATCCAAATATTGAAAAAGACGACTTTTTATTACTGTTTTTTGCAGGCCACGGCCATCGCGATATTATTGCCGATAAATTGTATTTTGCCTTTGAAGATAGTGATCCAGATTTCTTAGAGGCAACTGCATTAGATTGCTATCACCTACGAAATTGGATGCGTTACAGTGCCAGTAAAAAACAACTGGTGTTGTTGGACTGTTGTTACGGCGGACACTTTTTAGAATCCCGTGGTGATATCAATCCAATACAATCTGATTTAATCGACCAAAATACTCGTGGCCGATTTGTTATTACTTCCAGTGCGAAAAATCAAAAAGCCTACGAAAAAATCGAAGGGAGTTTTAATACTCCTAACTCGCCGTTTACCCATGCGTTTATCGAAGGGTTGCAAACCGGAAAAGTTAAAAACAACGAAGGCGTAATTTCTGTTCGTGGTATTTATAATTACATTAATAATTACGTAGCAGGATTAAGTACTTTACAAGAGCCAAAACTGTTTGGGCCAGATGGCGACTCAGATCTGATTCTGAAAGCGATAACCGAAAAGGTACTGCCCGAAGGTCTGCACAAAAAATTATTTAGCAATGATCCAGATGTTCGTCTAGGAAGTGTTATTCGCCTACGAAGACTAGTAAAAGATGACATCAGTTATTTAAACGTCGCTCGTAAAACTGTAATTGATATGGATGCGAAAGAACGTGATCGTCACGTTTATCTTGAATTAACAGATTTACAACGTTTTTTATCGAGTCAAATTAATCAAAGCGCGGAACTCAATATTAATACACCAAGTAATAACCCCGCAGTTCCCACAATTATTACCGATTCAAAAACACATCAGCCCGGTGATGTATTTCAAGATACTTTAAAAGACGGTTCTCTAGGACCAAGAATGGTGGTTATACCAGCGGGAGAATTCTTGATGGGTTCGCCGGATGATGAAGTTGGACGATACGAAAACGAAGGCCCACAGCATTTGGTTTCACTTGAAAGCTTTGCATTATCCGAAACGGTTGTGACATTTTATGACTATGACCTTTATTGTAAAGCAAGCGAAAAAGTACTACCTCATGACTCAGGCTGGGGTAGGAATAATCGACCCATCATTAACATCAGTTGGGATGACGCTAATGAATTTGTATTGTGGTTAAGTGAACAAACGGGAAAATCTTATCGATTACCTAGTGAGTCTCAGTGGGAATACGCTTGCCGAGCAGGCTTTAAATCTGCTTTTAATACTGGTGAATGTATTGATTTCAATCATGCGAATTTCAACGGCTTTGAGCCCTACCATGATTGCCAGATAAAACCTTTCTCACCAAATAAAACGAGACCGGTGCGAAATAGTGTTGCTAATGCATTTGGTTTATTCGATATGCATGGTAATGTTTGGGAATGGTGCGCAGATATGTATAAAGATCACTATCATGATATGCCTAGTGATGGTGAGCCTAGAAAATTTTTGTCGAAAGACACTCCAAAAACCGTTCGAGGAGGATCATATGTGAATGGACCAAGATCTATCCGGTCTGCGGTTCGCAATGGTCGCTGGAAAGATGCCCGCAGTAATAAAATAGGTTTTCGATTATGCAGAGAACTATAACCTCTAAAACCAGTAGTTGTATTTTGTCATTCTATGTATAAACGCTAAATTATTGGACTATTTATTGGAAAAATTTGACCCTGTTATAATGCGAATTGTAATAATTAATGCACAAAAAATATCCGTTATAGGGTCTAATTATAAAAATAAATTCGTAGAAGTTATTGATGCTCCTAAAGCTATTAATACATCTTTTATTGATCGTAAGGATTAAAATTTTTTATAAAAACCTCTGATTAACTTATCTAGGATTTAATCAGAAGGTAGAAGTTGAAAGCCGAATACCAGTTTTTCATAATTTCAATCAAATGGAATTCTTAAAATTGGCGACGCATCTTTGTGTCTCGGTAAACTCTGCGTTAATCAGAGCTTCCTATAGTTTAAAATTGTAAGTTAAAGAGCTTCTAATGATTAGAAGTATTTAATTTATCGCTATTGTCTCATTTATTTAAGATCATAAATTATGACAAGTTCGCGTCTAATTTATGAATCTATCTGCAAATTGTAACAATTCTCCTTTACTGTGCTTGGCCAATAAAAGAATACACCAGTGATAATTATTGGCTGTTTAAGCAGGTTTTTGCTTCAGCGTTGATTGGGGGAGTTGTGTAATGATTGGTACAAATTTATCGAAGTGGCCGGTGTTGGTTGCGCTGGTTACGGTTTTAACGGCTTGCAGTAAGCAAGAATCTAACTTAGATGTTCAAGCCTCGGCCGTTGATAACAGTGAAAAAACCGCCGCTATTAATCTCAAAGACGTTGATCTCAAAAAGACAGAAACACATGTTGAAGAAGTACTAAAACAAGATCCTGACTTTGTTCAACAATTATTGGCGTCTTCGGTCAGCAGTCAATCAGATATGTTTAATCGCGAGGCGGTGATTCCTCCCCAGTGTTACACCAAAACCGAAGGCCATTTTAACCCCTGTTATACCTGTCATCAATTTACGCCGCGCAATCAAGGCCGCGCCAATCGCATGGGCGATGGCGAATTACAAGGCGATTACGGATTTTCGGATTTGGGTACAACCAATCATTGGCTGAATCTTTTTGAAGATCGCACCGAGCGTATGGCAAAAATCTCCGATGCCGAAATTGATGAGTACGTAAATTACGATAATTATTCGAGTTTAGCGGATCGCTTAATGGCACAAGGTTGGGATGCTTGGTATCCCGATTTAAAAAATCTGCAATTAAGTGAAGCTGCCTTTGATGACCAGGGTTTTGCTAAAGATGGTAGTGGTTGGGTTGCTTTTAATTATATGCCATTGCCCAGTACTTTTTGGCCAACCAATGGCGCCACCGATGATGTAATGATTCGTTTGGCTGATGATTTTCAAAAAAATCAGCATGGTGAATTTGATCGCGATATTTATTTGCTCAATTTAACCATTGTTGAGGCAGCAATTAAAAATTTTACCCAGCTGACAATTCCAGAAATCGACGAAAACACGGTTGGGTCTGATTTAAATGGCGATGGTCGATTATCGAAAACAATAACATTAAAACGTCCAAGTAATTATTTGGGTGGCGCTTCAGATGTTCAAGTAAAGTCTTTTTTGTACCCTCGCTACACGGAGTTTTTACACACCATTCGCTATGTAGGTGTGCGTGAAAATGGTGAAATTTACACGCCGCCGCGAATGAAAGAAGTTCGCTACATGGTAAAAACCGAACAGCATCGTAAATCGACCTTAGGTGCATTTTACGCCGAAGAACAAAAGGATAAACTTGAAGGCAACTTGCCGCGTTATGCAAGTCTTGGCGAAAAAGGTTTGGATAATAAATTTGGTTGGCAGTTAATTGGTTTTATTGAAGATAAAAACGGGGAGCTTCGCCAACAAAAATTTGAAGAAAACTTTTTCTGTATGGGCTGCCACACGACTATTGGCTCTACCATCGACCAGACCTTTGCCTTTGCTCGTAAAATTGATGGCGCCAAAGGTTGGGGTTATCTAAATTTAAAAGGTATGCCTAATGTACCCATGTTTGGCAGCGATAAATCGGCTAATTTTGACTATTTAGAGCGCGTTGGTGGTGGTAATGAATTTCGTGAAAATGAAGAAATTGATGCTCGATACTTTAAACACGGTCAGCTTGATGAATCATCGTTGGCGGCAGTACGCGATGTGTATGAATTAATTACGCCATCACCAGAGCGTGCTCGCGCTTTGAATAAAGCTTACAAGACGATTGTGGATGATCAAGATTATATTTACGGCCGTGATGCGAATATAAAGCCTGCGGTCAATGTTTATCGCAGTATTGATACCGAAATTGAACCATTGGAACCAGAATATCGAGCTGCGTTTGATATTCGTTTAGATTGGTCGAGTGTAACAGGTGATAACTCTAACTCGCCTAAAGTTGAGTCACGGCCATAACACCAAAAATAAATCTGTAAACAACGCTGATTAACCTGGAGTTTCTTACGGCACAAGGATGTGTTACCAATTTCAAGAACGGTAAGTGATTGACGTTGTGATGAAACCGGAAATTGTATTTTCAATTTCTGTTCTCTGATTAAATTAGGGACGGGCTAATCAGCGGTTCCTATAATAAAAAAGCCGTTTTTTAAAACGGCTTTTTTACGTGGTAAAGACGATAATTTTTTAGAGGTTTTATTAAACAGGGTTTAAGGGCGCCAGTTTGTTTGGCATTTCTTTAGTTTTTTGAGTGCTACTTAAAATCTTTAAATCTTTGATAAGTGCATCGTAAGACGTTATTTTTTGATCTTTATTGTCACTAAAAAGTAGCGCGTTCAGTGAGTCGATACTTTGTTTAGCCTCGTCACTGATCAAATTATTTTTAATGCGTTCTAAAGTATAAGGTCCAGTACTCCATTTGTTTTTTGCCCATTGCAGCAATAGCTTGCGTACGCCTAAATGATTGTTCGCATCACAGGCAAAGGAAATATCATTCACGAGGGTTTTTAAGGGTACTGAGTTTTCAACTTTGGGTGACGCTTGATCAGTTGGGGTGGTACCTTGTTGTTGACGTTTAAACCAAAGATAAGCAAAAAATAAAGCAATTAAAGCCGTAGCTAGATTGCTCGCTAATAACCAAATACTTAATCCCGATTTAGATTTAGTGGTCGGGGTTTTCGGTTCTGCATTGTCTGTCTCGTCTGGATTGTTATTCTCGGTATCGGTAATCGAGGTATTATCGATGCTATTTTCTGCCGCTAATACCTTTACTAACCGCTCGGGAATAATGGCCGATTCTTCGCGGTCGTCTATGGTATTCCACCAACTGACTTTTACCTCGGGCAATGTGTAAATACCGGGTTGAGTAGCCAAGACAGCTTGGCGTTGGCTCATAATGGTTGTTACACCTTGCTTTGTTTTTTGTTCTTCCGATTTTAACGGTTCTGGGTAGTGATTTAAGTTATCAGGGTATTCGATAGTAATTTCAGGTAACTGCGAAGCCGTTAGGCCGTCAGCGGTAACAATAATTGAGCGAGTAATTGGCTCGCCTTGTTTAACACTGGTGAGATCACCGTTCCAACTTTCTGTGAGTGCTATTTGCTTGGCGGGCAACCACATAGTGCCGGTGAAAGAGTCTGGTTTTGCTTCTACCTCAATGGTTTTGCCTTCTACGGTTAATCTGCGTACGGAATTTGGGTTTCTGAAACTTCTTGAAAACACCGAACGGGAGCCAATTCCGACCTGCCAATTTAATGTTGGAATTTCTATGGTGCCAGATTGCTGCGGATAAACGGCATAAACCCATTCGGCGACAGAATATTGGTTGCCATTAATGGTGCGCAGACGATTCTCTTCGCTGACTAAAACGGTTTTAGTGTTTGGTAAATCGATATCGCCGCGATCTAGACTAGAAATGGGTAGGTTGGTATTTAGGCGAACGGTAACCAGCAATTGTTCTTGCACATAAACCTTGTCAGAAGACACTTCCATTTCTAGGAATACGTCTTTTAATTCACCTTTTTCAATGTTTAAGCTCTCGGGTTTATTGACCGTAATTTCGATGGGAGTTGTGTATTGACCATCCAATTCAAACGATGGAATTAACAATGTTCCAGTTCGAATAGGTGCAATAATAAATGTCCATTCTAAAGAGCTTTCTGTGCGGCCATTGGTTGAAATGAACTGATTTGTTTGGCTTTGTGACAGTACCTCGAAATTTTTTTCAAGATTTGTAAGGTCGGGTTGTTTGACATTGGTAGTATTTGATTGGCGAATTCTAAGAACCAGGGTTTCATCAAGGTTGATGCTGTTTCGATCAACCGTCGCTTCTACGGATTGTGCGTGCGCAAGTTGTAGAGGGAGTAGGGCGTACAAGGCCAGCGATAGCAGTAACCAGTAGAAAGCATGTGTGGATATTAATGGACGATTATTCATGTGGAACTGGTTAAATCCTTAAACTAAATGCTGAGCGGTTTGACGCTCACAGCCGCTATAGGTTTCGTTACTCGTAAATGCGTCTGTATTTTTCCGTGAATTACACGACTTTTAAGTTTGTTCGCCTTATTTTTTCTGTATTAAAGCCTCAAATAAAGCGTTAAGAAATGAGCTTGTTTGACTTTTTTGATGATTACAGTCTTGAAGCCGCATTGTTGCTTGGCGGCTGCCACTGTCCGGCACGATACTGTTGAGCGCGTTTCCGATATTCATGTTGAAACTTGCGACGCAATAAACCAGACGGATCGTCAGGAATTTGTTTCAACCATTGTTCCAGAGCTTGTTGTTGTTCTTCCGATAAATCGCCTTCAGAAACCTCCGCTACACTCTCCTGTTCACCATCTTCGCCAGACTGCTCGTCACTTTGTTCTTCATTGGCAGCTTGTTGCTGTTGTTCGGATTGTTCCTTGGATTCTTGCTCTTGCTGCTCGTTTTGGGCTTGTTGTTGATCTTGCTGTTGCGAATCTTGTTGTGAGGCGTCTTGCTGTTGTTGGTCTGAGTTTGCTTGCTGATTCTGAGAATCTTGATTTTGTGACTCTTGGCTTTGGGAGTCTTGGTTTTGAGAGTCTTGGTTTTGCTGATCTTGATTGTTCTGTTGATTTTGATCGGAGTTTTGGTCTGATTGTTGGGATTGCTGCTGTTGTCGCTTTAAGTTTTCGACTATTTCTTTGTTTTCTTGGGCAACCGTTAAATCTGGATCGATTTTAAGTGCTTCATCGTATTGAGCGATGGCTTCATCCAGTTTCCCTGCATTTGCTAGGGCGTTGCCACGGTTGTAATGGGATACTGCATCGTCACCATTGAATAAACCGGCGGCGTTCTCAAAGTTTTCGCCGCGATAATTTGCAACCGCTTTCCACTGTTGATCTTTAAACAGTTCGGCGGCTTGTTCGGCATTACCTTCATCAAGTAATGCTTTTGCTTGTTGGTCTTTTGTAGACCATAAGTCTTTCCAAGACGCGGCCTGAGCAGGATTGGATGCAGATACAAAAAGTGTCGAACTCATGACCATTGCAAAGGCAAATAGCCAACCGCGACGGAAGGATACCGCGACCAACGGTAGTAGGCATAACACTGCCCATGGGCCAAATTCGTACCAGCTGTCGAATTCACGATCTTCGTTTAACACTGCGTCTCCGTTGAAATCGCGCTCGTTGTTAAAAAATGCTGACAGGCGATCAATATCGCTTGAGTTCGATGACAAACTTGCATAAATGCCGGAATTCTCGTGGGCAAGTGTCTCAAGTGTTGAGACATCGAGCTTATCGATAATCACCTGACCATTTTGGTCTTGAGCAAATTCATCGCCAAACGGCACCGGTGCACCTTCTGGCGTGCCTACGCCCAAAACCGATAATCGATGAGGCGTTGATTCTAAAAGATTCGAAACCGTTTGAGCAGCTAAAGGCACAACACCGTCGGAAATCAATAAAATATCACCGGCTACGACACCGGAGTCGCGAAACAATTTAAGAGCATCTTCGATGGCCATTTCGGTATTACTACCGCGAATTGGCATGAGTCCGGGTTCTAAGGCAGAAAGCTGACTGGTGATGGTACTGGTATCGTCAGACATAGGCGTAACAACGTAGGACTCCCCGGCGTACACCACCAAACCCGTTTGGCCTTCTTTGCGTGTGTGCAATAGATCAATCAACTTGAAGCGTGAACGATCTAATCGAGAGGGTTTTAAATCTTCGGCAAGCATGGACGGTGACATATCCCAAAGAATGACCAGTGAGTGGTCTTTTTTGAGTGTTGGCTGGGGAATTTTTTGCCAGGTAGGGCCTGCACCTGCAATTGTTGCCGTCAGCCAGATAACGAGCAGGGCGTAATAGGGCCAACGACCTTGGCTTTGGCCTTGAACTTCGAGTAGATGGTTAAGCAAATTAGGATTGATAAACTTTTTCCAATCCGATTGATTCACTCGAGCGTTAGCAATCAGTACCGCAATCACGATCAAGGGTACAAGTGCAAACAGCCAATAGGGGCGTACAAAATGAAATTCGCTGATCATTTGACGTTTTTGTTCAAGTTTGAGTATTGATTTACCATAATTTATCAATGCATATTTGGGCGTAATAGGTTGGGTTAAACCGCGTTTTGCGATTTAACACGACTTTTTTGTTGGGCATTTATTGGTGAAGCATTGTTATGGGCGTGGTTACTGGGTGACTGAAAACTTAAGTTTTGGCGATTCATTACCAAAAATACCAACGACCAAATGACACTGATGATAAGAGCGCAGAGCAAAGGCCAGTAAAATAATGTTTGCACAGGGCGGTAGGTTTCTGGGTCTTGCTCAATGGGCTCTAGCTCGTCGAGCGTTTCGTAAATTTGAATTAATTCCTGAGGGTTCTTCGCTCGAAAATACTTGCCACCGGTCATCTCGGCAATTTGAGTTAAGGTTTCTTCGTCAAGATCTCTCGATGGATTAAAAGAGCGGCCGCGCGGATCAAATAAGCTACGCATAGTAACTTCTTCGGCGCCTACACCAATGGTGTAGACCTTAACTTTGGCTTGTTGAGCAAGCTCGGCGGCTTGCAACGGCGTTACCGCACCGGCGGTGTTGGCGCCGTCGGTCAATAAAATAACAACGCGAGAGGACTCTGGACGATCCTGTAGTCGTTTAATAGCAAGACCAATTGCCTCGCCTATAGCGGTTTTTTCTCCAGCGAAACCTAACTGGGCTTCTTGCAGCAGTGTGTTTACCGTATTGCGATCAAAGGTTAGCGGTGCTTGGAGGTAGGCGTTGGTACCAAATAGGATTAGGCCCAAACGATCTTGACTGCGTCTTTCCACGAAGTCGCCAACCACGTATTTCACCACAGTTAAACGGTCTAAGGTTTGCCCGCTCACTTGCATGTCTCGGGTATCCATACTGCCAGAAATATCCACCGCCAGTAGTAGGTCACGTCCAGATATTGGCAGGGTAATGGGTTGGCCCAACCATTGTGGTTTGGCGGCTGAGCATACCATTGCAAGCCAAATAAGGGTTAAACAGGCAATTTTTGCGTATTTTGTTTGAGTGAGAGCGGTTTGGGTTTCTGCCATAGGCGCTAGGTTCGCAAAGAATGGTACTAGCAAAGCAGATTGTTGCTGCCGTGCCTTGGGCAATAAAAAGCGCACAACAATCGGTAGCGGTAATAAAACAAACACCCAAGGCCAAGAAAATTCAAGCATGGCTGACCTCGGCGGATTCGGACTGCACAGTTTTAGATGACGCCAGCTCTTTTGGTGGTCGATAATTTTTAATCCATTTTTCGACGCTCACACAAAGTTCGTTAAGTTTGTGTTCTGAATGGTTATTTTGGTATTGGTTTTCGCTTAGAACTACGGCAATAGGTTCTGGTAGATTACCGGTGCTAGTCAAATAATCCTGCCATTTAGCGCCGTATAAAGATGCTACTTTTCGGCGACCCTCTTGAGACATTGCTACTCGTTTTAGCAATCCGTTCAGATAACTCAATTGTGAACTGTTAATGGTAGCGTCGGGCGATTGTTCGCTCATCCATTGGTGCAGCTCGACAATAGCAATACTTTTATAGGCATTAGACTTTTTATGCTTTCGGTAAAACAAATACGCAGCCATTACCATAATGGCTATGGCAACCGCGCAAATCACCAAACCTGGAGTAATGACATAGGTCGTGACTGTCTGTGGGACTAAAATGTCGTTTAATTGTTCTAGACCTGTTTGAGGCGCAGCCACAGGCGCATTTTGCGTTAGATTGTCTAGAGTTGGTGCGATTGGTTTTTGTGTATCCATGATAAGAGTGGGTACTCAGTATTTCCTTTTATTGCTCTATGCTTTTGTGGCGATATCTTCAATGAGCGCTTGAAAAATATAAAAATTACCGTTGTTTTTGTTAAGTTCACGTTGCAATGTAAGCATTTGCCGCAAACCCAGGTTTAAACACAATTTAAGATCTAGGTGTTTGAATTTTGTTCAGACTATTTTCTTCCCGAATAAATACTTCGCAGCACTGATGCAGGATCTGTGGTGATATCCATAGAAACCAAGGGAATAGCATGCTTATTTGCAAAGTGGGTTAACTTAGATTTGTTATTTCTAAATTGAGCTTCGTATTGCTTTTGGAATGCGTTGTCTCGACCGCTAACACGCATTTTCTGTTTGCCATCGCTGACTACTAATTCCGACTCTGGCCAGTGAGTTTCGATAGGATCGAAGGTATGAAACAGTGTAATGTCGCTGTGACGAGAAATACTGCCTAGCTGTTGCTCACATTCCGCAGAAAAGTCGTGGAAGTCGCTGATAATCAACACTAACGAACCAGGTCGTGCAATTCTTAGCGTTTCTTTGAACATGTTTGAGAGTGAAAGACTGCCTGAAGGCGCAATTGGCGACGTCAGTTTGTGATTAAACTCGTTGAGTCTGTGCACTAATTCTAGTTGAGCGTGTTTGCCGCGCTTTGGCCTAACGTCACACTGCTCATTATCGTTAAAGACGAGCGCACCGATGCGATCATTTTGTGAAAGTCCAATCCAGCCCAGCATGGCGCCCAATGTAGAAGCGTATACCGACTTAAAACACACCTGGCTACCAAAGAACATATTCGAACGCTGATCAACCAGAATAACAACAGGACGTTCTCGTTCTTCCGTAAAAAGTTTGGTGTGGGGAACCCGGGTACGCGCAGTCACTCGCCAATCGATGGTACGAATATCGTCACCGGGTTGGTAGATTCGAACTTCTTCGAATTCCATGCCTCGACCACGAAAACGCGTGCGAATAGGGCCGTTGACAATACCTTTGCTCGGGCCGACGAGTTTCAATTTCAAACCAGAAACTAAAAAACGAGTATTCAATAGCGCTTGTAAATCGGAATAGGCGCCGGTAGGTATAAAATCTTGTCTCGCGCTCAAAATAACTTCGCTATTACGTTTGTTGTTAGAAAATTGTCGTAGGCGATTACGCGATGGCAATCAGCTCTAATAGATGATCAATAACCTCATCGGTATTAATACCGCTGGCTTCTGATTCAAAACTTAAAATTAGGCGATGGCGAAATACATCGTGAATAACGGCATGTACGTCTTCAGGGCTAACATAGTCTCGACTGTTCAACCATGCATTGGCTCTGGCACAGCGATCTAGGGCAATAGTGCCGCGTGGGCTAACACCAAATTCCACCCAGTTGGCGAGATCAATATCAACCGCGGCGGGGCGTCGTGTCGCACAGGTGAGATTAACAATATAGTCTTCAATACTGTCGGCCATGTGCACAGATAACACCTCTTTGCGAGCAGCGAATAATTCTTCTTGGCTAATAGGTGTTGGTTTTTCAAGATTTTCGTGTTTGGCTTCGCTTCTGGCGAGTTGCAGAATTTTTTTCTCAGAAGCGGCGTTCGGATAGTCGACATTGACGTGCAGAAGAAATCGATCAAGTTGCGCTTCTGGAAGAGGATAAGTACCCTCTTGTTCAACCGGGTTTTGGGTTGCCATTACCAAAAATAGCTCTGGCAGAGGATAGGTCGTTTTGCCCACGCTCACTTGGCGTTCAGCCATTGCCTCTAACAGTGATGACTGCACTTTGGCCGGTGCACGGTTAATTTCATCAGCCAACACTAGGTTGTGAAAAATAGGGCCGCTTTGAAATTCAAAGGTACCGTTTTCAGGACGGTAGATGTCAGTGCCGGTAACGTCGGAGGGTAATAAATCGGGAGTGAATTGAATTCGATGAAAACTCGCTTCTAATCCTTCAGATAAGGTTTTGATTGCCTTGGTCTTAGCAAGTCCCGGAGCTCCTTCTACTAATAAATGACCGTCAGCCAATAACGCAATTAATAAACGGTCGATTAAATGAGGTTGACCAATAATACTTTTATTCAGCCAATCTTTAAGAGCAAATAATGAATTCTGATTTAACATAAAAACTAAAGTACCACATTGAACGCTGGCTGGTGTTTTACTGTCCTCATAAGCATGTTGACGCTTTTAAGGTATTTCAGTATTTGACGGACAAAGTCGCCATTATATCAACACTCGTAGTGCCAGAGGGACTGATTGATTGTGCGAAAGTTCCAGTTTTGAGCGTCACCTGCTAAAGAGAACAGTGTAAAACAGGGATAAATCTTTTTTATTGAGTCTACAAAATACGAAAAATTACACCTGTACTATCATTGTTCTATAAAAACATAAGTTCTTTATAAACGGTCAGACAATATTAAACCCCATTTGACCCATCAAAAAAGTTTTCCGGAGAGAAAATTGTGGAAATTAATACCGTTATGACAACTTCCGTGGAGCAGTTTTTACAGCGTTTGGAAGAAGTCATCAATGAAAAATCCCCTGCCACCAACAATGTGGCACTTATCAATTTTTCTAAGCGTTATTTTAATCGGTTCCCTCTTAATGAATTTCAAGGCCGACCCTACACCGATATTTACGGTTTTTTAATGGGATGGTGGAAAATTATTCAAGAGTATAAACAAAGCAAAAAAGAAGTCTTTGTGTATAACCCAAATCTTGAAGAATACAGCTGGTTGTGTGGGCATACGGTCATTCAAGTTTGTATTAAGGATATGCCATTTTTAACCGAATCAATTCGATTAGAGCTAAATAGACGTAATATACAAGTTCATTTTCTTAAGAGCCACGTATTACAAACTGTAAGAAATTCGAATGGCGAATTACTGGAAGTTCTCGATCGTAATGAAAAAATCGACACGAGTACAAAAAATAATGTCGTCGATAAAATTGCCTTAGTGTATTTCGAAATAAATTTACATACCGATCAAAGTCAGTTAATTGCCTTAAAAGAGTCAATTGTAAACACCATTCGTGATTTGACGGCGGTTGTAAATGATTATCATCCGATGTGTGATGAAGTTGAAATTGCCCGTAAAAATTTAGATTTTGCGCTAAAAAATAGTGCCGCCGATAAGAATTTGGTGGAAGAATCCCAAGCATTCTTATCTTGGATGGCCGACGGACACTTCACCTTTTTAGGCTACAGTGAATTCGATATCGTTAATACTTCAAAAAACGATGACTCTTCCAGTTCTCTTCGTTTGCAAGAAGTTACTAAAAGTCGCAAAGGGATATTTGTAACATCTAATACTAAAGTTGATCCTTTGCCGCTGGATCAATTTAATCAAGGGATGGATGCGTTCTATAAATCTTCTGAATGTATTGCTTTTACAAAATCCAGTTCTCGTTCAAAAGTACATCGTGGCGTGTATTCAGATTACGTCGTTGTAAAAAAATACGATGCTACGGGAATGGTGTGTGGCGAACGCCGGTTTATTGGTTTATACACCAGTACTGTTTATGACGATAAGGTTGCAGCCATTCCGTTAATTCGCACCAAATTTAACGATGTTTTAGTAAAGACCGAAACAGACCCGGTTTCATACGAAGGCAAATCACTCATCAGAATTTTAGAAACCTTTCCCCGCGATGAAATGTTTCAAATTTCTAGCGAAGATTTGTTAAAGGTCAGTACCGGCGTGGCACAAATTAATGAACGTGCCCAGGTGCGTTTGTTTATGCGTACCGATCCTTATGGAAAATTCGTTAACTGTTTAGTTTATGTGCCGCGCGATATTTTTAGTACGCAAGTTCGATTAAAAATTCAAGAATTAATTGCCTCTGAAATTGAAGCAGAAGAATGCGAATTCAATACCTATTTTTCTGAGTCGATACTCGCCCGTGCTCATTTAGTTTTCCGAATTAAACCCAACACAAAAGTTGAATACGATGCTCGTCAACTTGAACTCAAAATTATCGATATTACCCGCGGTTGGGACGAAAACTTATTCAACGCTTTATTAGAATCCTTGGGTGAAGAGCGTGGCACACGAGAGTATCGTGTCTACGAAAATGCATTTTCGGATGCTTATCGCGAATCCTATGATGCACGTTCTGCCGTTGCCGATATTGAAACCATTGCTTTGTTGAACGAGCAAACGCCAGTTGCGATGAGTTTTTATCAATCCATCAACGCTAAACCTAACGAAATTCGTTTTAAAGTGTTTCACGCCGGTAAAGCACTAGAGCTTTCAACTGTTGTTCCGGTTTTAGAAAATCTTGGCCTTCGTGTTTTAGGGGAATTTCCCTATGACATTGAGCCTGATGGTTCGAAAATGATTTGGTTGCACGATTTTCAGCTGGTTTTTGACGGCAAAAATAATATCGACGTAAGCGCTACCAAGCGAATTTTCCAGGAAGCTTTTGAAGCCATTTGGTTGGGTAAGGTAGAAAGTGACGCCTTTAATCGACTCGTTTTAGGGGCTCGCCTTAATTGGCGTGAAGTTGCGATTCTTCGTGCGTATTCACGTTACATGAAACAAACAGTAGCCAACAATTTTGGTCACAGTTATATCGCAAATATATTGGCTACCCACGTTGATATTACTCGTAATTTAATTGCTTTATTCAAGAGTAAGTTTGATCCGCGAATGAACCAATCGAATAAACACGATGGTTCGCGTACAGAGCGGTTAAAAAGCAAAATTATTGATGCGTTAGAATGTGTTGATAATCTCAATGACGATCGAATCATTCGCCGTTACTTGGAGTTAATGAGCGGTACCTTGCGCACCAATTATTATCAAAAAGATAAAAGCGGTAATTTTAAAGATTATATTTCTTTCAAACTTGCACCTCGCCAAATTGCAGAAATTCCTGAACCTCGTCCCATGTACGAGATTTTTGTGTATTCGCCGCAAATTGAAGGTGTGCATCTTCGCGGCGGCCCAGTTGCCCGTGGTGGCTTGCGCTGGTCAGACCGATTGCAAGATTATCGAACCGAAGTATTAGGCTTAGTAAAAGCCCAGCAAGTAAAAAATGCGGTGATTGTTCCAAATGGTGCGAAGGGTGGTTTTGTGGTTAAACAACCGCCCAAAGAAGCAACTCGCCAGGCAATGCAAGCCGAAGCCGTACGCTGCTATAAAACCTTTATCAAAGGGTTGTTAGATATTACCGATAATCTTGTTGGTGGTGAGACAATTGCGCCCGAGCAAGTCGTTCGTCACGATGGCGATGATCCTTATTTGGTGGTTGCCGCCGATAAAGGAACGGCGACATTTTCCGACATCGCCAATGAAATTTCTCTGGAATACAACCATTGGTTGGGTGATGCATTCGCTTCTGGCGGCAGTCAAGGTTACGACCACAAAGGCATGGGTATCACCGCCAAAGGTGCCTGGGTTTCGGTGCGACGTCATTTCAAAGAAAAAGGCATTAATATTCAAGAGGAAGACTTCACTGTTGTTGGCATTGGCGATATGAGTGGTGATGTGTTTGGCAACGGCATGTTGCTGTCAAAACACATTCGTTTGGTCGCAGCCTTTAATCATTTAGCAATTTTTATTGATCCAAATCCAGATGCAGCAACAAGTTTTGATGAACGGCAACGTTTATTTGAAAATCCACAGTTGGGTTGGTCGGATTACAACGTTAAATTAATTTCTCAAGGTGGTGGCATTTTCTCGCGTTCGGCAAAAAGCATTACCATTACGCCACAAATGAAAGAGCGCTTTAGTATTGTCGAAGATAAATTATCGCCCAATGATTTAATTAACCGGCTTTTAAAATCGCCCGTTGATTTGGTGTGGAATGGCGGTATAGGAACCTACATTAAATCCTCTGAAGAAAATAATGCAGACGTTGGTGACAAAGCCAATGACACCTTACGCATTGACGGTCGAGATCTTCGTTGTAAGGTATTTGGTGAAGGTGGCAATCTCGGTATGACACAGTTGGGCCGAGTTGAATTTTGTTTAAACGGCGGTGCTTGTAATACCGATTTTATCGATAACGCAGCTGGCGTTGATTGCTCAGATCACGAAGTTAATATCAAAATTTTAATTGATAAACTGGTTGCTCAGGGTGATATGACCGCAAAGCAGCGCAACAAGCTTCTGGTTGATATGACCGATTCGGTAGCGCAATTAGTTTTGGAGAATAATTACCAACAGACGCAGGCCATTAGTTTGGCTCATTTTACCGCAGAGGAGCGATTTGCCGAATATCGACGTTTGATCAGTCAGCTTGAAGTGGAAGGGCGGTTAAATCGTAAACTCGAATTCCTTCCCGATGAAGAAGCCCTTTTAGAGCGACATACGCACAATAAAAGCTTAACCCGTCCCGAACTTTCAGTGCTGATTTCGTACGTTAAAGTCATTCTGAAAGAGTTATTCGCTAACGATGAAATTGCTAACGACCCGTACATCGTAAAAATTATAGAAACCGCTTTCCCGGTGCAGTTAAGAGAGAAATTTGCTAACGAAATTTACGCTCATGTTTTACGTAAAGAAATTGTTGCAACTCAGTTGGCAAATGATCTGGTGAATAATGGTGGTATTACCTTTTTCCATCGATTATTAGAATCAACCGGAGCTCCCGCGACGACCATCGCGCGCGCGTATATCACCGCTCGTGACGCCTTCAGTATGCCGAAGCTACGCAAAGAAATAGAAAGCCTAGACTTCAAACAAAATGCCGCTGTTCAATTGGGTGAGTTAGATAATCTTGTGCGCCGAGTAAGACGCGGTACACGTTGGTTCTTGCGTAATCGTCGGTCACGTTTAAATCCAAGCGAGGAGATCGAACACTTTTCTGGGTCTTTGGTAAAACTTGGCGATATTATGCCGAATGTTTTAGAGGGCGATGAATTAGACCGATGGAAAGAAGTTTACGATCGTTTAACAAGCTTGGGGCTGTCTGATCAGTATGCGAAAGCATCGGCGTTGCCTGCAAATCTTTATTCTGGGTTAGGTGTTGTTGAAGCGGCAAAACACTGCAACGCTGATTTACAACAGGTCGCACATGTCTTCTTTTATTTGAGCGATCGACTCGGTTTGAACTGGTTCTCTAAGCAAATTTCCGATGTATCTGTTGAAAACTATTGGCAAGCAATGGCGAGAGAGTCCTTCTTGGATGATATGGAAGTACAAGTTCGTTCACTAACAGAATCGTTTGTACGTCTCAGACCGGATGATATGTCTCTCGAAGAAACATACAACCTTTGGGCAAAACAACACAAAGAAATGCACGATCGCTGGGTTTCTATGATGTTAGAGTTACAAAGCAGCAATATTTCAGACTTTGCTATGTTCTCTGTGGCTATGCGCGAGTTGTATGACTTGGCTCAGGCTTCAAGTTTTTGCCAAAGTTTGGGTGACGACGCGCCAATGTGTACCGGCTCTTTGGCTTTGGTTGCTAATAACCAGTAATAATTAACAATAGGAAACTCTGAATAACCTAGAGTTTCTTACGACACAAGGATGTATCGCCAATTTCCAAGAGCCGTAAGTCATTGAAATTGTGAAGAAATTTGAAATCGCATGTTCAATTTCTGCCCTCTGATTGAGTCGCGGATGAGTTAATCAGAGGTTCCTAGATATTGTTTAAGCTCTTTAGGCCTCGGTATCTAGGGATTGACTCCTAGACAACTGAGGTTTGGAGGGCTTAACTCTAACTATGATGGATGCGTATCTCGATCTTAATCTCAATATCTCACCCGTAGAGTTGCAAAAGCTGTACACCTCCGGTGGGCAGGCGCCTGTTATCGCGACGGCTACTGATGGTCGCAAAGTACAATTTCCCGCTGTTTTTCTAAAACCCTGGTTAACTCATTCCGGCATTCATGGTCAATTTAGACTTTATTTTGATCAAAATAATCGTATGAAACACGTTCAAAAACTATCTTAATTGATATCTTAGTCGATATTTTTCGTCGCTAATCTGCACGTGCGCATTTCACGTACTGTCAAAAACACAGGAAATTACCCAAATTAGTTTATACTGGCGGCTGTATTAGGCTTTTAGATGTTTACTTAAAACCCCCAAAATTTGGCTAAACCAATGTACTCACTTGTAAGAAAACTGTTGTTTAAACTTGATGCAGAAAACGCTCACGAATTATCACTGGATTTTTTAGGCGCAGCAGAGCGTTTAAGGCTTACCGGGCTTCTTTCAAAACCTGAAAATACTCAACCGGTAGAGGTGTTCGGAATTGAGTTCCCCAATGCCGTTGGCTTGGCCGCCGGTCTTGATAAGAACGCAGATTATTACAATGCATTAGGTGATTTAGGATTTGGTTTTATTGAAGTTGGAACCGTTACACCAAAACCTCAAGCAGGTAATGATAAGCCTCGGTTATTTCGTCTACCTACCCACGAAGCCATTATCAATCGAATGGGTTTTAATAATAAGGGTGTTGATTATCTAGTTGAACGCATTAAAAACCGCCGTTATAGCGGAGTTTTGGGGGTGAATATTGGCAAAAATAAAATTACCCCTGAAGAAAACGCCTTGGATGATTACATTTATTGTTTGGAGCGCGTTTATCCCTATGCCGATTACATTACGGTAAATATTTCGTCACCAAATACTCCGGGGCTGCGTAATCTGCAATTTGGTGAAGCATTAAAAACCTTATTGTCAGGTATTAAACTCAAGCAAAAAGAGCTTGCCGAAATTCACAATATTTATAAACCAATATTGGTGAAAATTGCACCCGATATGACGCCGGAAGAAATTCAAGACATTGCTGAAACTTTTAATGAACAAGCTATTGATGGTGTTATTGCTACGAATACTACGATCGATAAATCTACGGTTGATGATGATGCCCACGGCCAAGAAGCGGGCGGTCTATCGGGTATTCCGGTTTTTGATAAATCTACCGATACCTTAAAAATACTAAAATTCTACCTTGATGACAGCATACCGGTCATTGGTGTTGGCGGCATTCACGATATAGACAGTGCCGAAGAAAAATTCGAAGTTGGTGCGAGTCTAATACAAATTTATTCTGCGTTTATTTATCAAGGGCCAAAACTTATAAAAGAGTTAGTGGAGTTTACAAATCGACTGCCTAGATAAACACAGCTAAATTCTGTAACAAAAACTCTCATTAACCTAGGGTTTTAGTCAATAACAACTACTTATTAGACATTTAGAAATTGTAAAAGACTTTTTTTGCCAAGAGCTTACAGCTATAGAGCCAACAGCAATAAGTGTGAGAGGGATTTATCAATTTCCAATCTGAGTATCAATTTTTGGGACTTTTCAGATGTTCAGATGTGTTGAACGGTAGATGTATTGATTGATCGATAGATGTTTTGAATGTGTTGAACAGCAGGTAGGTTGAATGCCAGAATTCTTGTAAGTACATTTTTGTAAGTACATTTGGCTAGAATTGGAGCAGGGAATACCTGCTCCATGGGTCTCTATCGAGACCTGCTGGGTTTAAATATGTATCACCATTGAATAACAAGAACCTCCTTAAAATGTGAGAGTGTTCATTTAAATCCAAGGTTTATAATAAATCGGTAAGCTCTAAAACCTCAGATCGGCCAAATTTAAAGGCTGTATGCGATGAGTAATAGATAAATTGGTTGTATTTAATTTAGAGGTTGTTAATTTTTTCCATTGACGCCTGACGATTAAAACCATCCCATTGATCGTTTCGTCCTTCACGCCAACCATTTAACCAGTCGTGCCGCGTTTTTTGAGTTTCATGCGGACACAAGCTTCTGGATTTTCCTTCAAAGCCTGCCATGTAGCCTTTTATGAATGCTCGTTCAGATGGGTTGCGCTTCTGACGTTTCATATATTGGTATACCTCATGGTTGGTTATGGTAACTACCGACGCGTTTATTTTATTACGCTTAATAAAATACAACCGAATGAGAGAATAGTTTCGAATCAGCTATGTTTTATTTTGGTACTTTAACCTAGGGTAATAAATAAACTTTTCGAAAGCCGGATTGCCAGTACAACAAATATTTGACCAATTGGGAATGAATTTATGTTTCTAAAGGATTGCAGTTATATGACTATAGGCCATAAAAATTTAAATCACTTGTTTAACGTAGGTGTATTATTTTCGCAAAATAAACGCGTTTAATACATGGATGATTAATTTAGAAACAAGTTGTTCAAATAACCTTATTGTTTTTAATATTTTAAAATAAATGCATCAATAACTATTGCAACCGCTCAATTAACTCGATCGCGATTGAATCAGTGAGAAAATATGACACTGTGATTACCGATTTCTATTCAATTTCAATCACTTACTGTTCTTGAAATTAACAACTACTTCCTGAGTTGTTGCAAACTCTTGTTAACTGGAGTTTTCTATTAGTATTTGTAATAAAACCAGCTCACCACCGACGATTTGATTCTCTTGCTTATTTAGTAATCGTGACTATATTGATAGTGATTTTGGTGGTGAGAATACTGTTTAACCTAAAGTTTCTTCTTTATAAAGAGCCTGCTCTAAAGAACTTTACGAAATTGCCACCTGGTTTTATCGCCAAAATTACCAAATTCCAGATGTTTGTTTTCTTCATCAAAAAATATAACTTCGTAAAACGAGCGTTCTTTAAATTTGTATTCATAAATACAAATTTATAAACAGAGATAAAATCTGTTTTAAATCAATTTTTGAATCTTCCACAGGGGTATAGTACATCCATAGCAAGACGGAAGTGCTTTTAGGTAAATGCCAAAACTTATTCTACGTAAAATGCTTAATGCTAGTAATTAATTTAGGTGTTGAAGTTTGAGTTTCGGAATTTTTGTCTGATGATATTTAGCTTATTTTTCTTGTAATACTATAACAAATTATTTTGGTATTACCTTAAAGCAAGGCTTGAGTACAACCCTACAACTTCCAAAGAATTCTACCAGTTTAAAAATTATAGTATTTAAGGAGAACGCCTCATGAAAAATGTAACTAAAATTGCTTTGGCCGGATTATTAGCATGTGGTTCTATGGCTGCATCTGCATTTGAGTCAGACGAATTAGTAGGAACTTGGTGCTTATACGAAAAAGAAAGCGCCGGTAAACTAGAGTCTCAGCAGGTGAACCTAACTTTTAACGAAGACGGTACCTACGATTGGATGGATACCCTTACCAAAAAATCTGGTACATGGTCTGTTGATGAGCACAACCTAATTCTTTCTGATATTGGCGTGCAAAAAGTAATTTCAGTATCTGATCATCGCGCAGTATTTATGAATGATAGTACACTTAAATTACGCAAAGAAAGTTGCTTCTAATTAATAGTTAAAAGCTTATAAAAAAGCCCAGCATAATGCTGGGCTTTTTTGTTTTTCAGGTCATTATTTGTTAGATGTCTATGGGTTTTTATCTTGTTATCGACGTTTATGTAAAAGAAGCTCTGATCGATCTAACGTTTTCAGCAATACAAGGATTGGTCGCCATTTTTAAGAACGGTAAGTGATTTATAGTCTGAAGAAATTAAAGTTCATATTTCTAATTTTTTTACCCTAATAAAAAATATGAAGGCGTTAATCGAAGATTCCTAAATGTATTCCAGTGAGAACATTTCTATTTAGCTGTATCCACTATAGCTAACTGTGGTTGCAGTTTTAACCGAGCGCTATGTCTTCACCTCATGTGTAAATCTCAATTCCGAACCTTTTATTGAATCCCAATGTGAGGTTTTATGAGTTGAATGTTTAATGTGTTTCTTTCTGTTCGTAATTGGTACATGATTTAGGTAGAATCGCCCACTTTTTCTACGCTATAAGTAATCAGATGATCGAATATTACGCAACCTGTCCCAAAGGACTTGAGCAGCTCCTAATCCAAGAAATCAAAGCTATTGGCGCCGAGTTTAAGCGCGAGACCGTGGGCGGAGTGTGGTTTGATGCTGACCTAAAAACCGCCTACAAGGTTTGCTTGTGGTCGAGAATTGCTAATAAGGTGTTGCAGCCGGTTGGCAATGGCAAAATCAAAGCCGATGACGACATCTACACCTTGGCTCGTGATGTGGCTTGGGAGCAGTATTTGTCTCCGACAGGTACCATTTGGGTTGATTTTCAAGGCACCAACGAGCTAATTCGCAACAGCCAATACGGTGCTTTAAAAGTTAAAGATGGTATTGTTGATCGCTTCAGAAACCTGTTTTCTGAGCGTCCATCTGTCGAAAAAAATAATCCAGATTTGCAAATTATTGCTCGCCTAAACAAGGGTGTGCTTACCTTGTATATGGATATGTGTGGTGAAAGCTTACACAAGCGAGGTTATCGTCAAAAACAAGGTGCCGCACCGCTCAAAGAAAACCTAGCAGCAGCGTTATTGTACCGAGCAAATTGGCCTGAGTTGGCACAACAAGGTGCTGCGTTACTTGATCCTATGTGTGGCTCGGGCACCATCTTAATTGAAGGTGCAATGATGGCGGCCAATATGGCGCCAGGCATTAGTCGCGCGGGATTTGCCTTTGAACGTTGGTTAAATTACGACAAAGCAGCATGGCTTGACCTGCGTGAAGAAGCTTTGGCGGCAATAGATCTGGAGAAAATTCCAGAAATTCGCGGGTATGACATCAATAAGCACGTTTTAGAGTCGGCAGAACACAACATTCATAAAGCTGGGCTGGGTGACAAGGTTCGTGTGATTACTAAACCTGTGTCTGCTTTTAAGAAACCTACGCATACACACATTGATCACGGCTTGATTTTAACCAACCCGCCATATGGCGAGCGATTGGGTGAAATTGCAGAGTTGGGCGGTTTATACCGCGAACTGGGTACAGCGATGCGTACCGACTTTAAAGGTTGGCAGGCGGGTGTTTTTACCGGCAACCTAGAAGCGGCAAAAAACATGGGTTTAAAAGCCCATAAAAAATACAAACTCAATAACGGTAGTCTTGCTACCGAGCTATTGCTGTTTGATATTAAAGAAGAGTTTTTTGTTAATACCATTCGTGATCCGCACTTGGCCCGCCGCCGCCAATTGAGCGAGGGGGCGACCATGGTTCTTAATCGCCTGAATAAAAATAAAAAGCAATTAAGTAAATGGATCAAAAATTACGATATTGAATGTTATCGCCTTTATGATGCCGATATTCCAGAATATTCTGCGGCTATTGATGTATATGGTGACTATTACCATATTCAAGAATACCAAGCGCCAAAAAGTGTTGATGAGAAAAAAGCCCAAACACGCTTTGAAGAAATAGTTTCGGCCGTTGAATGTGATTTTCAGACCGACGAAGCAAAAATCAGCCTAAAACAGCGTCGCCGTAATAAAGGCACTCAGCAGTATCAAAAATTAACCGATCAAAAATCCCAGCATCCGCTTATTTTGGTTCAAGAAGGCGCAGCTACGTTTGAAGTAAACCTGTGGGATTATTTGGACACTGGGTTATTTTTAGATCACAGGCCGGTAAGACGAGAAATTTACAACATTGCGGAAGATAAAAAATTCTTAAATTTATTCTGCTACACCGGTACTGCAAGTGTGCAGGCTGCGTTGGGTGGCGCGCGCGAAACGGTAAGCGTTGATTTATCGAATACCTATATTAATTGGGCGAAAAGAAACTTCCAATTAAACAAACTAGTTAGCAATAAACATCGCTTTGAACAAGCCGACTGTTTTGAGTGGTTAAAAAATTGCCGTGAAGGTTTCGACTTAATCTTACTTGATCCGCCTTCTTTTTCTAACTCTAAGAAGACCGAATCGATATTGGATATTCAGCGAGATCACGTTGGACTGATTAAGCGTTGTATGGATTTATTGACTAAAGACGGTATTTTAATTTTCTCGAATAATTTGCGAAGCTTTAAGTTAAACCAAGAAGAGCTGACACATTACAAGGTTACCGATTTTAAAGAAGAGAGTATCGATCCAGACTTTAAGCGCAATAGCAAAATTCATCATTGTTGGTTAATTGAGCACTAACTCAGTAAATAGACATCCGCAGAATTGCATATAAAAAGTGCTGAATCTAAAGTCTCAACCACACAAGGATGTGTGTTAGAATGGGCGAAGTTAATACATTTGCAGTTATTATATTTGCAGTTATTATATTTGCAGTTATTATATTTGCAGTTATTATATTTAAAGCCGGAAAGAGTTAATAAACGCATCAAAAGACGATTTTCATCTTCATGTTTTAATCTGCCGGTTGTTCATATTTTGTTAAATATGTACAACGTTTTTCTGTACGTGTTTCTACAATTCAAATCCTTAGTAGTAATCCAGTCACCTGTCACAACACCCGTGAGTCTCTGGTTGGCTCATTGTTGAGTTGATTAGCGAATCGGAAATGCGATTTCCAATATCTTTACAATTTTAAGAATCTGCCCTTTAAGAACAGGTCTGTATCGAAGTTTGCATGTATTTGTCATTGAAACTCTAGGCGCACTCGTGGTTTCTTCGTATATGAGCATCTTTCCACTAAAAATTTGAGATACATTAAAACTCTGCGAAAGAGGCTTTTCTGTAAACTGAACAAATGTTATAAAAATCAAGTCTACTGGCTTGTCTAAAAGAGCACTCGCAGTAAGCATATCGCGAATGAAACGCTTGGTGTTAAGTAGATTGCAGATCTTTATTTAGACGAGCGATACAGTTTTTTTAATTTTCCTCAAAAGTGAGGCATGAATGTTGGGTTCTGGTAGTTCATTTAGTTCTATTGTCGAAATTGTTGGCGACATTGTTCGTGTCAGAATTCCAGTACCCGAAAAGGGTGAGAATCCCGTCGTTCGCTTGCACGATTTAGCGGTTTTAACTTCAGATAATGCAAGCTCACGTTTAGCACAGGTTTTAGACATTCGCGACGATATTGTTTCTCTACAGGTTTTCGAATCCACAAAAGGCCTGGCAACCAATGCGCGAGTGTCTTTTCTAAACCATCCCATGCAAGTAACCGCGTCTGACAACATTTTAGGTCGTATTTTTAATGGTAAAGGCCAGCCCATCGATAAAGGCCCATCGTTAGAGTTCGACAATAAAATCAACATCAACGGTCCTACCGTTAATCCCATGCGCCGTACCTTGGCTTCGAAAATTATTCGCACCAATGTGCCCATGATCGACGTGTTTAATTGTTTGGTAGAAAGCCAAAAAATTCCTATTTTTTCGGTATCTGGAGAGCCTTACAATCAATTTTTAGCGCGTATTGGTGTGCAGGCCGATGCCGATATGATTGTCTTTGGCGGAATGGGTTTGGTGTTTGACGATTTCCATTATTTTCGAACCGCCTTTGAAAACGCAGGCATGCTTGCCAAATCGGTTATGTTTGTAAATCAGGCGTCCGATCCTATTGTTGAGCGTTTATTGGTGCCAGACCTAGTGCTCGCGGTAGCAGAACATTTTGCGTTAGAAGAAAACAAACGAGTGTTGGTTTTACTCACTGATATGACCGCCTACGCAGACGGTCTAAAAGAAATTGGCATCGCCAGCGAACGTGTTCCTTCTAACCGAGGCTACCTTGGCGATTTGTATTCGCAGCTTGCTAAACGTTACGAAAAAGCCTGCGATTACGCCAAAGGTGGTTCGGTTACTATTTTGTCGGTCACTACCATGCCCGGTGATGACGTAACCCATCCGGTGCCCGACAATACGGGCTACATAACGGAGGGTCAGTTTTATCTGCATAACGGTGTGTTAGATCCTTTCGGGTCATTATCACGACTGAAACAGTTGGTGATTGGCAAGCAAACCCGAGAAGATCACAGCCAAATCATGAATACCATGATTCGATTTTATTCAGGCAGTCTTGAAGCCGAACAAAAACAAGCCATGGCCTTTGAACTGAGCGATTTTGACAGGCAATTGCTTAAGTTTGGCAAACTCTTTAAAGATAACTTTATGTCGCTAGACATATCTATGAGTCTTGAATCTGCGCTCGATAAAAGTTGGAGCATCTTAGCGGAGTGTTTTGACGAGCAACAACTGCTTATGAAACAAGATTTGGTGAATAAGTATTTTTTACCTCTTAAACACTAAATTAAGCGATAGCCATAAATGACAAAATTATTGTTATCCAAATCGACCTTAACACAACAAAAAAATAATTTGGCGTCGTACAAAAAATTTGTACCGGCATTAGATTTAAAACGACAGCAGTTACGCTTAGCCATTAAAGAACTTGAGCGAAAAATAGATGATGTAAATCGTGACTATGATCAAGCGGTGAATTGGTTGCACGACAATATTCCCATGGTATCGGTATATTCAATGGCCGATGACCTGAATTTGCGAGTGATAGACGTTGAGTATCGTCCTTGGGTTGTAGCAGGTAGTAAATTAAAGATGATTGATTCTATTCGTTATTCTCAGCCAAATACGCCTATAAATGCTGAGTTTTTTTGGTATTTTCGATACCTTCAGCAGTTACAAACTATTCTGCGCCTGCAACTAGAGTTACGCGTTTTAAAAGAGAATATTTTAATATTAACGGCTGCTTTAAAAAAGGTAACCCAACGAGTTAATTTGTTTGAAAAGATACTCATTCCAGAGGCGGCGGAGAATATTCGTAAAATTCAAATCTATTTGGGTGATCGAGCCAGAGAGGCGGTTGTGACTTCTAAAATAGCTAAGTCGAGACATAAGTAGATTATGGCTATTGAAAAACTTAAAAAATTAACCGTCGCGGCCAGTCACGAAAACAAAAATACGGTTGTCGCAGAGCTACAGCGTTTTGGTTGCTTGCACATAATAGACTCCGAACCGTCGCAAACCAATACTTCGTTAAACACCAATATTTCGTTAAACACTGGTGATTTAGAAAAAAAATACCAAGAAGCCATACAGTTTTTACACAATACAGTCGCAACGCTGCCGCAACTGAGAACCTTGTCGAGTGTAACGATTGAAACTATTCTTGATGATATTATTACGTTAAAAGCCGATCTAAAGCATAAAAATGATCAGTTGGATGTAATTAATCAACAAATCAAACTGATAGAGCCGTGGGGTAATTTTACCCTGCCAGAGTCGGAGTTCGATCAATATTTTACGTTATGGTTTTATCGATTTCCGGTGAAAAACCAACGTCAGTTGAATGAGCTTGAATATCCGTGGCAAATGGTTAATAAAACCCATAAATATTATTATGTAGTCGTTATTTCTGAAAATCAGACAGCTCCTAGTATTGATAACGCGCACAGAGACAACATCGGTCATGTTTCTCTGTCTGAGCTAAATCTTCAAAAAGAAAAAATTCTGTTAGAAATAGAAGAGTGCAATTTAAAAAGAATCGCTCTTTCAAAATACGTTTTCGTCTTAAAGTCTAAAGTCGCTGAAATTCAAAATCGTAATCAGTTTGCTAAAGCATTGGCGAGTATTCAAGACGAGCCGGGATTTTTTGTATTAAAAGCGTGGATTCCTGTTAAAAAGCTCGCCGAGCTTAAGTTGTTGTCTGACAAGGTTGGATTCGCGTTCATTGCTGAGTCACCGTCAGATAATGATACGCCACCAACGCTACTGGCTCCACAGTCTTTCTTTTCGGCAGGTGCCATTCTGTCGGCTATTTATCAAACGCCTAATTACAACCGTTGGGACCCATCGATACATTTATATCTGTCTTTCTCGGTATTCTTTGCCATTATCTTATCCGATGTTGGTTATGCGCTTATTCTTGGTATTTTGTTTTTAGCGATTGGTTTCATTTATAGAAAAAACTCCATCGTTAAGCAGTTTGACTCATTAATGTTTTCGATATTTTTGGCATCGTCGATTTGGGGGCTGATGGTTGGTAGTTTTTTCGGCTATGAGATGAGCGCCATATCTACCGTTATTGATTTAAAAATAATTGATTTGAATAACTACAATTGGATGATGAAAATATCCGTAGGTATCGGTGTTATTCATATCGTTCTCGCAAATATTACCAGTGCTGTTTCTTCACTGACAAATTCTGAAAAGTTTTCGCTGAATCTATTGTCAAAACTGGGCTGGTGTTTGGTGGCGACCGGTGGCTATTGCTATTGGCTGTTTATGAATCAGCCAGAATTTTTGACGTCTCTTTCATGGTTGATGGCGGCGGGGTTTGCATTGATTTTTGTGTTCAGCGAACCATTAAAGAGTTTTCGTGGTAAAGACATTAAAAAGTCATTAATTTCGGGGTTTGTAGCACTGAGTAATTTAACCAAATTATTCGGTGATGCCTTGAGTTATATGCGTTTGTTTGCCCTAGGTTTGGCCAGTGCCTCATTGGCAATTACCTTTAATAACTTGTCGGCACAATTTTTTAATGAGGCCGGTATAGGATACATCTTTGGCGCGATCATTTTTATTATCGGGCATCTGGTTAATATTGTGCTGGGTGTTATGTCTGGTGTTGTACATGGTTTACGTCTGAATTTTATCGAGTTCTACAACTGGTCTGATCCCGGAGAAGGCTATGTTTTTAAACCGTTTTATTTGAAAGAGATTGATTATGAGTGAATTTTTTGAACTGCTCGCTTGGGTAGGAATATTTGCACCGGTAGCACTTGGAGCAATCGGCAGTGTACTTGGCTGTTCTTACGCAGGACAGGCGGCGGTGGGAGCATTGCTTGATACGGATTCAGGTTATGGGCGCTATATTGGATTATCGGTATTACCTTCGACATTTGTTATTTATGGCATTGTGCTTATGTTCTCATTACAAAATGTAGCCATCGCTGAAGAGGCACCCGGCTTGTTTGCTATTGGTGTTTTGTCGGGAATATCGCTGTTATACGCCGCTTCTTGGCAGGGGCGTCTTGCTGCTTCTGCGATTAATACCATTAAAGAAAAGCCCAGTGTTTTTGGCTTATCAATCACACCTGTAGCAATTGTTGAAGGTTTTGGTGTGTTTGTATTTATTTTCGCCTTGGTGTTAATTGGTAGCCTTTCTCCAGCGAGTTGAATCTATGAATGATAAATCAGAAAAGAACTCGAACGGTGTTGATGAGTTGATTCAGCGCCTTAAAATTGAAGGCGTAAAGGCTGCACAAGATGAATCTAATCGTATCATTACAAATGCTCGATCAGAAGCAGAGCGTATAATTGCAGACGCTAAAAAGAACGCCGAAACCATTTTAAAAAATACAAAAGAGCGCATTGATAAAGAGCAGTCTGCGGCTCATGATGCGATGGCGATTGCTTATCGAGATCTCATCATTGATATTAAAAATCATATAAAAACTCAGTTCTCGTCCGACGTGGAACGTATGGTTAAAGAAACGCTGGTCCATCCCGATATGATAAAATCTTTTGTGCAGGCGGCATGCAACAAAATATTGGGCGAAAATAAATTTGAATTGCACGATAGCTATGAAATTCTGCTGCCAGAACAACTATTGAAACTTGACGATATTACTAAAGACCCTGAAAGTGCATCAAAAGGGGAGTTGGCCGATTTTATTTTCTCCATTCAAAAAGACATGTTATCTAAGGGAATTACTTTTAAGCAGGGTGTTAAGGGTACTTCAGGAATTCAAATTCGATTGGTCGAAAAACAAATTCAAGTCGATTTAACCGATGAATCTATTAAAGCAATTTTAATGGAATATCTAAACCCAAGATTTAGAGCTGTGCTCGAAGGCATCATACATTAACGGTAATAAACAATGACGAATCATGCCTATATTTATGTTAAGTCGAGTTTATCCGGGTTTAGGTCGTCGTATGAAATTCCGCAGCTTATACCCTCTAGAATAACCTTAGAAAAACGTTTGTCTACATTGCCGATAGAAGAGCAAAGACTGGTCTATCACCTTGAACGTGTTTATTTTCATAAAGCCGTTGGCGCAGATTTTACAACTGCTTTGAATTTGGACTTGGCGTCAATTTTTAAAACGCTTACCAATAAGTCTTTAATCGATTTTTTAATCATGCAATGGACAATCGATTATTTATTTTTAGCCAAATCGCTAAAATACTATTCCGTTCCTGAACCACAATCGTATTTAGAGAAGATTCATTGGTTTTTTGATCAACAAAATGACCTAAAAAAGACAATTTTAAAGCATTGGCAAGAAGAAAATTTTGGATTAGGTAATCGATTTTCATGGTTGGCTAAAATAAAAGCATTATTAGAAAACGATGAAATTCTAGAAGCCGAGAAATTAAGATTGTCGTTGAAATGGAATCTTTGTTATCGATGCGAAAATCGACATCAATTTAATTTATTTTCCATCATTATCTATGTGTTTCAGTGGAATATCGTATCGAGCTGGCAAGAGTACATAAAAGCGGATGTGCAAAAAAACCTTGCAAATATAAGTGTGACCGAAGAGTTGGCGGAAGAATTAATTGGAAGCTCTGATTAAGTTACATAAGAATTAATCAGCATTTCTAAGCAAAATTAAACAATAATGTTTTATACAGAGTTTTAAGTTAATGGTAACTGTAGAATTGAATAATCATCAAGTTGACTCAAAATCTGAAGTTAGTGCTCGGGTGGTTGCCGTACAAGATGATTTAATCACGCTAGAGAGTGTAGAGACTTCGCAGGGTTTTTTACCGTTAACTAAAAACGAAGTTATTTATATTTTGCCGTCTCGTAAAACTGCCTCTGGTCGGCAAGAGTTTCTTAAAGCCGAAATTTTACGAATCTCTGGGATTAGGGCCGATGCACAGGTGTACGAAAGTACCTCTGGCGTTGGTGTTGGCGACGGCATTATGCAAACGCATCAAATGCTCTCGGTAGATCTGGGCCCAGGGCTTTTGGGTATGGTTTATGACGGGTTACAAAATCCGTTAGAAGACATCGCAATTACTTACGGTACTTTTTTACCGCGCGGTGTTGATATAAACGCACTTAAATCCGATAAAAAATGGCTTTTTACGCCCAACGTAAAAACGCTTACCAACGTTAGGGCCGGTGATATTTTAGGTTTTGTCAGCGAATCAAAATTTAAACACCGTATTATGGCGCCGTTTGATTTACAAGGTGTGTGGCGAGTTGAATGGGTTCAGCAAGGCAGTTTTACGGTTACAGAGCCGGTAATAGAATTGGTACAACTTTCAACAAATGATGCTGATCTCGAATTTAACCAAGTTACCAACAATAATACTCGCCGATTAATTACGCTGTCTCAACGTTGGCCCATTCGAACCTCTATCGCTAAAACCTTAACAGCAAAAAATAGGGCGCAACGAGGTTATCCTTGTGAGCCTTTATCAACCACGATTCGCTTGATTGATACATTTTTTCCCATTGCCAAAGGTGGTACGGGTTGTATTCCTGGGCCTTTTGGTGCTGGCAAGACGGTGTTGCAGGGGTTAATTTCTCGTTATTCGAATGTTGATATTGTTATTGTGGTTGCGTGCGGCGAGCGGGCGGGTGAGGTGGTAGAAACCATTCACGAGTTTCCGTCACTGGTTGATCCAAAAACCGGCGGTACGCTCATGGATCGCACCATTATTATCTGCAATACATCGTCAATGCCTGTCGCGGCTCGTGAGGCTTCGATTTATACCGGTATTACACTTGGTGAGTATTATCAGGCAATGGGTTATGACGTATTGTTAATTGCGGATTCTACGTCGCGCTGGGCGCAGGCAATGCGTGAAACCTCTGGACGCTTAGAAGAAATTCCTGGCGAAGAAGCGTTTCCTGCTTATTTAGACTCTGCGGTTAAAGAAATTTACGAACGTGCTGGAGTATTGGTTCGCGAAGACGAATCTTCGTTAACCGGAACCTTAACCATGATTGGCACAGTATCACCGGCGGGTGGTAATTTTGAAGAACCGGTAACCCAATCAACCCTGAGTACGGTAAAAACCTTTTTGGGTCTTTCGGCGGAGCGTGCGTATCGACGTTTCTATCCTGCGGTTGATCCTTTGCAATCTTGGTCTCGATATTTTGATCAACTTAACGAATGGTTTGATAAAAATCTTGGTGAAGGCTGGTCGCAAAAAGTAGCAACATTAAAGCATTTATTACACCGCGGCGACGAAATAGAGAGAATGATGCAAGTGACCGGTGAAGAAGGTGTAACGACGGAAGACTTTATTGTCTATCAAAAATCTATGTTATTGGATCAGGTGTATCTTCAACAAGATGCATTCGATGCGGTTGATGTTTCTGTGCCCTTAGATCGGCAGATAGAGCTTTTAGCGCTTTTAGAAGCAGTTATTCAACATTTGCCTGACTTACACGATAAAAATGTAATCAGGAATTTTTATACAGAAATGTCTGGACTCTTTAAAAATCTGAACTACACACCTAGAAATTCAGAAAAATATTTTCAGTATCAAGAAAAAATTCAGTCCAAATTGAACTGAATTTTTTCGTTGGTTTAAATACTTGGTTCTGATAGTAAAATTCCAACGCCTGAATTTTGGTATTAATGTCTCTGAATTAAAGTCCTTGAATTAAAGCTTCACACTTAAACGTCTTTATTTTTTAGCTTTCCATACCAAGGTAAATACGGCCCTTTAGGAATAATACCGGTTGGATTCAACGCTTTAATTGAGTAATAACCGGCTTTAATGTGGTCGATAAAGGTATTCTCATTGAAGGCCTTTATTTCAAGCAGCTGTTCAAAATAACGTGAAACGTTTACGTAATCACGAATCATTTTCTTGTTGGTTTTGAATATTCCGTAATAGGCACAATCAAAACGTGCCAAGGTTACAAACAGTCTAATATCGCTTTCCGTTAATTGATTACCAACCACGTAATCCTTGCCGTGCAAATGCGTTTCTAGCCATTCTAAGGTAGAAAAAACCTCGTTGTATGCTTCTTTGTAAGCTTCTTGTGTGGATGCAAAGCCCGCTCGGTAAACGCCATTATTAAACGTGTTGTATATTTTTTCGTTGAAGTCATCTATTTCGGGTAAGAGCTCAATAGGCGCAATGTTGTATGAGCTGTTGTGAAGTGGGCGAAAATCTTCATTGAGTATTCTCAGTAAATCAGAAGACTCATTGTTGCGAATTTTTCCGGTAATGTTATCCCAAAGTACAGGAACTGTTGCTCTGCCGGTATAGTTAGCATCAGTTTGTGTATACAGTTGATGCATATGAGAAAATTCAACGTCGCTAGGTGCCGTTGCGTTTACATATTCTCCAAAAAACCAACCTTCATCACTCAATCTTGGGTGAGTTACTTTCAAATCGATAACATTTTCCAATTCAAACAATGACCGAGCGATCAAAACACGGGTGGCCCAAGGACAGATATAGGCAACATAGAGCGAGAAATGGCGAGGTAACGCAGTGGGCTTATCTTTTATTACTGCAATTTCTTCGGGACTTATGCGATCTCTAAACGAGCTGCTTTGTCGTATAAATCTACCTTGTTCGTCTTTTTTTTGTACAGGGTCCCAGTTCGCCTGCCATGTTCCATTAACCAGCATGTTGTTCTCGTTTCTTGTTGAATTTAATGGATGTTATAAGAAACTTTAATTCCAGACCCAAGCTGAAATATTTAATGCAATTCATCAAAATGTTTGTATTTTTAGGATTCAGACCACTGGAACACGGTCTGAACGACGTTTTGATTAATTTAGAGATATTAAGAGCTGAGTTTTATTATTTAAATGCAGCGGTGATCAGAGATTTATTTAATTTAAGGACGCTTTAACGTTGATCTAGCGTTTTGAACTCAAGAAAGCAATAAAACGGTCTGCAGTAAGATAATTTGTAATGAGATAAAGAGTAATAAGAGTTGAATGTATACAGTTTTTTGAAGGAGGTTTACAGGACGGGTAATCCGTTGTCTGAGAAAAAATTAGGCATCCGTGCCTATCTGTAATGTCTCACCTTGATCTAGCACTACCCATACTAAATGTCGGTGATTGAGAAAATTCACGTAAAAAGGAAATACTAAAGCAAAAAACTAAAACGCAAGCAAAAGGACCATGACACTGAAATTTGTTTCGACCCAATATTAAATCAACTAAAGTGTTTAATATTGCCTTCCACAAAGTGTGATTTGCTTCCGTTGGATACAAGGTAGAGGTTCTCGTTAATTCATTAAATTTAAATAATTTAAATTACTTCATCAAATTAACCGAATGTTAAAATACAGTCATGAAAAATAATTCACATTCAAGTAATAAGTTGAAAAAAGTAGTAAGAAAGTTTGTAATTTCTTGGATGTTATTAATTCTCATTATTCAACTTATAAAAAAAAGGTTATTTGTAGGTATTATTTTTTGGAAAAACTTCTAAATAATTTAAATTTATAATTGCTATAAAGGTTTAATTTTTTACTGTTCGCTGGCAGTTTTACCCTGGGTGTTCATTCACCTGAATTGTATTTATTTGTCGCGTTTGAGATGACTTTTTTAGCGTATAACTTGGTTCTGAAAAGACTTTTTACTATGTATTTCATAGAGTTATGTTTTTAAGAAGGTCTATTCTCAGTTGCAGAATAGGACTCACACATTTATATCAATGACGGCAGCGGGTTTTATATGGCGACGGATAAGTAACGTTAGACGATGAAGAGGTTTATACAGGAAACTCTGGTTGATCGAGTGTTTCTGGTGATAATAGACTCTGTTGCCGATTGCAAGAGTTATAAGTGATTGAAACTATTTAGAAAATATAAGTCCTGTTTTCAATTTCTGCTCTTTGATTAAATCATGGAAGAATCAGCTCGAAGTTTCTATAAACAAACAAGATAAGAAAGGTTCAAATTTAGACAAATTTGGTATTTAGCATAGAGGATGTTCGAGTTTCTGTTACAAGTTAGCACCGCCTAAATTATTCTTGGAAAAATAATTTTAATCACTCTATTTTATGGTGTTACAACAAGAGTACTGGCGGGAATATATCAAAGATGGAAATTAACTATTGTTTGAATCCTCAATACACTCTACTGAATACATTCTATTCTGGTCAAATCTCATTTACCTTTAAATTATTTTCGTAACAGTGAGTTTTTATTTTTTCCGGTATTTTAGTGTCATTGAAAACATCAAATCGCTTGAATATTTTGAAAAGCTTTATTTAAGCGATTTCAAGCTACTGTCTGCTATATTTTAACGATTTATCTACCCGGATTTTCTTTCTTGCCCCGGTGGTATACCCACTCGATTTTTATAGGCTTTTCTAAACGCAGACTCCGTTTCATAGCCAACGGCTTCAGCAATTTGAGCGATCGATAATTCTGTTGTTCTAAGCAAATTGGTTGCTCTTGCCATTCGCCATTGTGCTAAATATTGCATGGCCGGCATTCCAACCTTTTCGTGAAAATATTGAGCAAACGTTGATCTGCCCATGAGTGCATGTTTGGCAAGTTGTTCTAGTGTCCAAGGTTTATCGGGTTGATTGTGAATCGCCGCGAGTGTGCCATTGATTTTTGGATCGAACAGTGCTGCAAGCATGCCTTCTTTTACTTTACCTTGCTGAATTTGTAAGCGAAGTATTTCAATAAACAATAGATACGAAATTTGATTTACACAGGCGTGAAATCCGGCCTCTTGGCGCCTTAATTCATTCAGTAATAAATCGATTAATAAGCGTAACGATGGTGTTTCGCTCAATTGTTGCAGACCAAGCAAAATCACGGGATCTAAAGAGTCGAGCAGCGGCCAGCTAACTTGATGTTTAAATTCAAAGAAACCACAAATCATGCCGGTATCTCGAATTTCTCCGAGGTTTTCTACCGGTTCAGGAATCTGATTAAACTTTTGATTTGGTGCAATTTCAATCGCATTGGAGATTATGTGTTCGTCGTCAGTCGGAAAAATGACCATATCTCCGGCAGACATACGCTTAGGTGGCTGATTATCCAAATGCAACCACGCCTCTCCGTAAGCAATTAAGTGAAAGGGTATTTTTCGCAAACCGGAAGTATTTACAGCCCAGTTGCCGCAAAAATGGCCTTCTAAATAAACTTCTGCCCGCAGGTCTAGTTTAGAAACGACCGAACTTAACGCATCCGGCTCTTCAAGTGAGTATTCTGTACGTTTGGACATGAATATTGTACGAATTGAGTCTATAAGTATTAGGTTAGTGGACTATAGTATCGTCACTGGTTGAGAGTCACCAGTAGTTTTTTTGTCTGCCTTGGTTTGATACACACTAATCATTGCGGATATTAGATATAGCTTTTTATGAAGTCCTCATGGGGGAAAAAATGAATACTTTAAAACATTTTGTAATTGCTTTATGTGTGGTTTTTGCAGGTTTTGCGCAAGCTGAAGTTGCTAAAAAGAATAGTGACGGTGTTACTGTAATTCACTTAGATGAATACTCAGGTTATTTCTCTGCACACGAAACTCTAGCGAGCCTAAAACCAGGTGACTACGAATTCGTTGTAACCAATAAATCAGACAAATTAGTTGGTTTCCAAATTCAAAATCTTTCTAGCAAAGAAAACCTAGATATGTTCCCGCTAGAACCAGGCGAAACTCGTACTTCTAAAGTTGAAGTGGGTAAAGATGGCGTACGTTTCCGTTGCCCACTTAACCCAACTCCTTGGTACGATGTTGACGTTATCAAGTAAGTTGTTTTAAACAAGTTAGTTAAGGTTGCAGTACTACTCTTAACTATTGTTTAAAGTACGAAATGCATCGTTTGTTATTACAATGAACGGTGCATTTTCTTTTTTTAGCCACAAAAAATATTTTTTAATGTTCGCTTTCAACAGATCAATTAATTTAGTGATAAAAATATTTTGAAGATGACTTACAATTTTTAGCTTGAATCCATAGAGGGTTGATGAGAGATTTCTAAACTTCTGATTTTAACTAAAGGTTACTGTTGTGTCGTTTGATCTTAGTGAGCGTCTTGTTGTTGGTTTGGCATCCAGTGCTTTATTCGATTTAGAAGAATCAGACGAGGTGTTTCGCTCCAAAGGTGAACGGGCATATCGAAGCTACCAATCTGAACACCAAGATAAACCACTAAATAAAGGTGTAGCTTATCCGTTTATACGACGTTTACTGTCTCTTAATAAGATGAATCCCGAAAACCCTCCCGTAGAAGTCATTTTATTATCGAGAAATGATCCAGATACTGGTCTTAGAGTTATGAACTCCATAGAGCACTATGGGTTACCCATTACTCGAGCGGTGTTTCTACAGGGCACATCTCCACATGTTTATATTCCGGCGTTTGATATCGAACTGTTTTTATCTGCCGATAAAGTGGATGTAAAACAGGCCATTATTGCTGGATATCCCGCCGGGCAAATATTAAAAGGCAGTTTTACCGATGATAACGAAGATTCGCAATTACGCATTGCCTTCGACTTTGACGGCGTTATTGCTGACGACGAGTCAGAAACTGTTTTTAAGCAATCCAATAATCTTGATGATTTTCATGGTCACGAAGTTGCGAAAGCCAATATTCCTCACAGTCCAGGCCCATTAAAAAAGTTTTTAGCGCGTATTTCTACAATTCAAGCGTTGGAGTTGATCAAACAAGAACAAGACCCAACTTATAAGCCTATTTTAAGAGTCGCCATTGTTACTGCCAGAAATGCGCCTTCGCATAAGCGTGTTATTAATACGATGCGTCATTGGGGAATTATGGTAAATGAAGCCTATTTTATGGGAGGTGTTGATAAATCGACCGTTCTAGAAGTTATGAAACCTCATATCTTTTTTGACGATCAAAAATTGCATTTAGAACGCGCATCTTCTTATGTACCTTCGGTACACATTCCATTTGGTATTGCCAATCAATAACATTATCGGTGTTTCTCACTGATAACTCTGCGTTTGCATTGATCCTAAATCTCGGTATCTTTGCGGTTTTAGTATTAATGCGAGAGTGTATTTGTGATTCATAAGATAAGTCAGCATTTTAAACTTCTCATCTTTATGTCTTTAACGCTTGTGGCCGTGCATGCGTACAACGTTTATACCAATGGTCAGTTGGTGTATTTAGGCATCGGACCCAGAAACGTAAATACTCTGTGGCACATTTATACCGCGCCTTTTATTCATGGTAGCTGGGGCCATTTAATTAATAATCTGATTGGTTTATTAATTTTTAGCACCTTATGTTTAATGCGCTCTACCAAGTTTTTTATCTACGCAAGCTTTTTTATTATTACTCTTGGTGGCTTTTTAACCTGGTCTTTAGGCAGAGCAACCCTTCATGTGGGTGCCAGTGGTTGGGTATTTGGGCTTTGGTCGTTGATTATTTTAATGGGTTGGTTTGATCGCCGATTTGGCAGTATTGCCATTGCTATTTTAGTGCTGATTTTTTACGGGGGAATGATTTTTGGTGTATTACCTACCGATAAACGCATTTCTTACGAGTCGCATTTATTTGGTGCAATTGCCGGAGCTTTATTTGCGTATTTGTTCGGTAAAAAGTCTTGGGCGCGGTAATGTTATTTTTTTAAGGTAAGTTCGAATAAATCCGCGTCCATCCATGCTGGAAACTTTTCACGGAACTCCAGAAGATCGCTTTTGCTCAGTGTTTGGGTAATCTCAAACGAGCTGTCTTCTGGTTCATCAACCATCAGTTGACCTTTAAAATCAACAGCAAGCGAATCACCGCTGTACTGCCAACCTTTACCGTCTTCACCAATGCGATTAACGCCCACAACGTAGGCCAGATTTTCGATGGCTCGGGCGATAAGCAAAGAGCGCCAGGGTAGGCGTCTTGATTTTGGCCAGCTGGCCACGCAGAGCATTAGGTCATAATCGTTTTGGTTGCGACAAAACACAGGAAAGCGTAGGTCGTAGCAGACGGTCAGCAAAATATTCCAGCCTAAATATTCAATACAAACGCGCTTATCGCCAGGTAAATAGCGCTTGTGTTCATCACCCATACGAAACAAGTGAACCTTGTCGTAATAAACCGGCGCTTTAAACGGTGTTACAAACCACAGTCTGTTGGTGTGACCCGCGCCAGTATCGAAAACAGTACTGCCACAAATGGCTGCATTAAGTTCGTTTGCTTGAGCTTGCATCCAATCCAAAGTTGGATTTGAGCCGGTAGAATCTAACGCTGATAAGCTGAGCGAATCGGGTTCGGTCGTAAAGCCAGAGGTGAACATTTCTGGCAATACGATCAAATCGGTTTGCCCTTTGAGGGGCGCCATTTTGTCTGCGAGATTGGCGCGATTTAGCACTGGTTGATGCCAGACTAAATCGGTTTGAATTAACGTAACACGCAAATCTTCAGACATTTAAATGCTCGTAAATTTAGGCTTTAGGTTCGGTCGCACTGACTTTGGCAATGTTATATTTTTCGCAAATTTTATGTACAAACGATTTTTCTTGACCAATTTCTTGCTCTGTTAGGCCATCCAATTCATAGGGAAAGACCAACCAATCTTCGGTTTCGTGCACGTAAAAATCCGGTTTTCTTTCCACTCGTTCAAGGGAAGGTTTACGCCAAAGCGTAGCGATTTTGACGTCTTCCGGCATATTGCGGCGAGTCTTTTTTTGCAGACGATTTAACACCGCTTGTACGTTTAAGCCCGTGCTGTAAACGTCATCAACGATCAAGAGTTTATGGTGTGACTCAAGATTGTCTAACAGATACTGTGTGCCGTGAACGCGAATATTTTCGTGTTTCTCGACCATAGAATTGTAACTGCTGAGTCCTCGGTAAGAGGTTCGCAAAGAGATGTGATCTGTTTTAATGCCTAAAAATTCGAGGCAATCCTGCACAGCTATACCTACAGGACTACCACCGCGCCACAATCCAACAATAAAATCAGGGCGAAAACCACTGCGATAAATGATTTCGGCTAATCGGTATGAATCTAAAAGTACGGTTTCTGCATCTAAATATTTTTTGATCATTTAATCAAATGCCATGTATGGTCGCGGAAATAGGATTTGCCAGTATATAATAATTGACTGACAAGACAAAAATTGAGTAGCAGTTAATGGCAGACAAGTATTACATCTCTTCTCAACAATTATTAGAAGACTCGTTTGAACTCGGCGCTAAGGTTCTGGCGAGCGGTTTTCGACCGAAAGTTATTATTGCCCTGTGGCGCGGTGGTACACCCATCGGGATTGCTGTTCAGGAGTTTATTGATCACTACGGTGGTTGCCAGTCTGACCACATTGCGATTCGAACCTCGTCCTATTCGGGCATTGGTCAACGCTCCGATAACATTCGTATTCATGGTTTAAGTTATCTGCTCAAAAACTTTAATTACGACGATCCATTATTGATTGTGGACGACGTTTTTGACACCGGCCGAACTATTGACGCCTTAATTAAAGAATTGCAAAGTAAGGCTCGTAAAAACTGCCCAAAAGATATTCGAGTAGCGGTGCCTTACTACAAGCCTAAATCTAACCTAACCGATCGTGTTCCTGACTATTATTTGCACGAAACCGAACAATGGTTGAAATTTCCCTTCTCTTTAGAGGGATTAACCAAAGATGAAGTGGTAAAGAATCGTCCCCAAATACACGACATTATCGGTGACTTGATACCTGATTAATGTATTAAAAATAGTTTTTAGGTATCAGAAATTATTATTTGATTGTCATAGGCAATATCAATTAAAAACTCCGCATTAAAGTGTTAGTGTAGCGCGAACTGATTATTTTCATTTGCGGAGTTTTTTATGTCGGTTAAAGAACCAACTCTAAGTAAAGAGGCGAAACCTCTTAACGAAAGTACTTCCGACTCATTACGCGACAATATTCGCATGCTTGGGCGTATTTTGGGGGACACCATCAGTCAAACCCACGGCCAAGAGGTACTCGATCAAGTTGAAGCCATTCGTAAGATGGCTCGCGATTCACGTAAAGGCAATGAACAGGCTCGCTCACAATTAACGCAACTATTGAGTTCGTTAAGCGACGAACAAATGTTGATTGTTGCCCGTGCCTTTAACCAATTTTTAAATCTCGCCAACATTGCGGAGCAATATCAAACCGTTGCTCCGGGTGAAATCACCGCCCACGCCGGTGAGCGTTCGTTAAAAGAATTTTTAGCTACCGCAAAAACGTCGATTAATCCCGTAGATTTTCATAAAGCGCTCAATGAATTATCCATTGAATTGGTCTTTACCGCGCACCCAACCGAAGTCTCTCGCCGCACCTTGATCCAGAAACATCAATTACTGAACGATAGCTTGGCAGAGATGGATCGAACCATTGATTCTCATGAGCGTTCGGATATTCAGGCACGTATCGAGGAGCTTATCGCGCAAGCTTGGCACACCGATGAAATTCGTGAGCGCCGACCAACACCGGTAGACGAGGCTAAATGGGGTTTTGCGGTTATCGAGCAATCGCTTTGGCATGCCGTGCCGTTATTTATGCGTCGATTCCATCGAATGCTTAAAACGGAATCCGACATCACCATGCCGTTAAACTGGATGCCGCTGTCGTTTGTATCTTGGATGGGCGGCGACCGCGACGGCAATCCATTTGTAACCGCAAAAGTAACTCGTGAAGTCCTGCTTACCAGTCGCTGGGAAGCCATGGATTTATATTTGCGCGATTTCGATCGACTCTGCTCAGAAATTTCGGTAACGCCTTGCAGCGATGAATTGCGTGCGGTTGTTGGTGATAGCAGCGAACCCTACCGAACTCTGTTAAAACAATTGCGCGATCAAATTGAAGAAACTCGCGACGCTTTAACCGCAGAATTAACCGGCAAACCAAATGCCGCAAAAGATTTAATTACCCATACAGAGCAATTACGCGCACCTTTAGAAATGTGCTACAGCTCTTTGGTAGAGGTTGGCTTAGAAAGTATTGCTAATGGCCTATTGCGCGACACTATTTGGCGAGTGCATGCATTTGGTGTACCTCTGGTTAAACTCGACATTCGTCAAGACAGCGAACGTCATACCGAGGTGTGGTCGGAATTAACCCGCTATTTAGGTTTAGGGGATTACGGACAATGGGCCGAATCCGATAAGCAAAACTTTTTATTCACAGAATTAGCCTCAAGAAGACCGCTAATTCCTCAAAGTTGGCGCCCAAGTGCCGACGTGCAAGAAGTTTTAGATACCTGCCGCCTAGTCGCAAAAACCGATCCCCAAGCCTTGGGTATATACATTATCTCAATGGCGAGAAAACCCTCCGACGTATTGGCGGTACAATTATTATTGCGCGAGTGTGGTTGCCAACATCGTATGCCGGTTGCTCCTTTATTTGAAACCCTCGATGACCTAGAGCACGCCGAAAGTATCATCAGCGAATTGCTCAAGCACGATTGGTATCGTGGCTATTTACAAGGCCGCCAGTACGTCATGATTGGCTACTCAGACTCAGCTAAAGACGCCGGATTTTTTGCCGCTGGCTGGGCGCAATATCACGCGCAAGAATCATTGGTTAATTTGGCAGAGGCCAACGGCCTAAAATTAGTATTATTCCATGGCCGCGGTGGTACCGTTGGTCGCGGCGGTGCTCCTGCGCACAGTGCATTGTTATCGCAACCGCCGGGTAGCTTGCAGGGTGGCTTACGTGTAACCGAGCAAGGCGAAATGATTCGCTTCAAATACGGCCTGCCAGACATCGCCGTGCAATCCATGTCGCGTTTTGCATCGGCCATTTTAGAAGGTAATTTATTGCCACCACCCAAGCCTAAGCCTGCTTGGCGTGAAACCATGGTGAAACTCAGTGACGTATCGTGCAAAGCCTATCGTGGTGTTGTGCGTGAAAGTGAAGATTTTGTTGCCTATTTTCGTGCTGCAACACCCGAGCAAGAACTTGGTAAATTACCACTGGGTTCAAGACCGACCAAACGTAAACCCGGCGGCGGCGTAGAAACACTACGAGCTATTCCATGGATATTTGCATGGTCACAAAATCGCATGATGCTTCCTGCTTGGTTAGGCACTGGGCAAGCATTAGAAGCTGCGCGTAAAGAGCATGAATCTACATTGCGAGAAATGTTTGAAAACTGGCCGTTTTTTAAAGCGCGTTTATCCATGCTCGAAATGGTTTTTTCAAAAGCTGATCCGTGGCTTGCGGCTTTATATGATGAAAAACTCGTTCCCATTGAACAGCAACATTGGGGCGAAACATTACGAGCAAACCTGGCCAACGCAATTGCACAAGTGGTTGATTTAATTCCACACAGCAAACTCATGCAGGCAGACCCACAAATTCAAGCATCAATAAAAGTGCGCAGCCCCTACATAGACCCGCTAAACATCTTGCAAGTTGAATTGTTAAAACGTATGCGGGAATGCGGCGAAGTGTGCGGTGGAACCACACTCGAAAAAGCACTTATGGTAACCATTGCTGGTGTAGCCGCTGGTTTAAGAAATACCGGTTAGGGCTGTAGAAACCTCTGATTAACTCTTAAGAAATTAATGCCAATTCTTAGAGTTAAAAAAATAAAAGGCTTTGAGATAATTCAAAGCCTTTTTTATTGATACGAATTTGAGTTCGAAAAATCCAACGGGCTGGTAACACCTCTTTCATGCAGGCCTACAACATGGGTGTAAATTTGCGTGGTTGAAATATCTCTGTGGCCTAACATTTCCTGAATGGCACGAATATCGGTTCCGTTTCTCAATAAATTCGTAGCAAATGAATGCCTAAAAGTATGGCAGCCTGCTTTCTTAAGAATGCCCACACGCTTAATTGCGGCTTTTACTGCGCGCTGCACAGATTGTTCACCTAAGTGATGTCTTCTTTTTATGTTCGATCTCGGATCAATAGAATAGTGTGGTGCTGGAAATAAATATTGCCAGCCCGATGAGGTTGACGCATTCGGATATTTTCTTTCTAGAGCAAAAGGTAAATAAACCGAGCCGCAACCATCTGCCAAGTCTTTCTGATGCTGAGCCAAAACGAAATTTACTTGATTTTGTAAACCGTCAATTAAAGAACTGGGTAAAAGAGTTCTTCGCCAATAATTACCTTTTGCTTCTCGAACAATTAAACATCCATTACTAAAGTCCACATCTTGTACTCGTAAACGAACCGACTCCATCACGCGTAATCCAGAGCCGTACATCAGAGATACAATTAATTTATAAATACCGGATAATTCATTGATGATCGACATCGCCTCTTGATGCGAAAAAACAGTAGGAATATGTCGTTGTTTAGAACTTGGCGTAAATTCAACGCCTTCTAGCGGTTTGGATAAGAATTGATTGTATAAAAATGCCAAAGCGTTTAACGCTGTTTTCTGCGTATTAACAGAAACATTTTCTTGTAAAACCAAACTCGATAAAAACTGATTTACGTGATCAACCGTTAAATTATTTGGGTGCTGACGGTCATGAAAACGGATATAACGTAAAATCCAAAAGCAATAGACTTTCTCGGTTTTATAAGATAAGCGCTTCGAGCGAATAAAAGCCCGTAACTGATCCATCAGTCGTGTTGGATTTTTTGGAATAGGAATGGGTATATCATCCACATCAAAAACCTTGTTAGAAAATTTCAAATATCCTATCTAAAATAACCCAACATAAAAATCAACCTAAGTATGCTTATCTAAATAGTTTTCTAATATGTTTCAAAAATTAATTAAATTCAATAAGTTACCTGAACATGGTTTTTTCTGAGATAGATTTCACTGTGATACAAAATCCAAAGATGAAATTTGTGCCAAATTAGCTGAAATATTGACGTGACAAAGCTTTCGAGATAGCGTTGAGAAAAATTCACCCCAGATAGATGTCACAACGACGGTAAATTGGGGAAACATACGTCGTTAAGACATCTATTAAACTGTTAGAACTACTCTAGAGTTTTATCAGTGGTAAATTTTAAGTGTTACGTAAACTAAAAGTTTTCGTTCTTGGTGTTTTTAAGTAAAGCGCTAAATTTGAACAATTACGAAATCGTGGCAGCCAATTTTTGGTAAAAAGTAGGTTTATGTTGGGCAGTTTTGCTCTTCGTGGTTTCAATTAGCAAAGTGGTTGCGTAAAGTCGGGTGATTTCGTTCTTCGTGGCTCAAATAGGCAAGCTCAGTGGCGGAAAGTAAGGTAACTTAAATGTTTGGCTGTATGCTTTTAGTGTTGCAAAATAGCTATCTTCGCGGTTGTTCTAACAAGTTGCTCTTATTCGTTCTGGCCACAAAAGGCGTGGCCTCCACCGGACGCGCTAAGGCGCGCCGCAAAGCAAAGCGTTAACTGTATATGAAAATTGTAACGTGGAATTGCAACGGTGCACTGAGAAAGAAACTTAATGAAGTTGATTCTTTAAATGCAGACGTTCTCATTATTCAAGAATGTGAAGATCCTTCTCAATCTACGAAGGCTTATCAAGAGTGGGCGGGCAATTATCTCTGGGTCGGCACAAGTAAAAATAAGGGTATTGGTGTATTTCCAAAATCAGGTAACAAAGTAGAGCATCTAGAGTGGTCTGGCTCATTCAAAATACAAGGGCTGCATACATCAAGCCAAGCAACCTCGTGGTCTACTCAAGATTTAAAGCTGTTTTTACCCTTTCGTCTAAACAATCAATTCAACGTTTTGGCTTGTTGGACTAAAGGCAGTGATTCTCAAATATTTGGTTATATGGGGCAGTTCTGGAAATATCTGCAAATCCACAGAGAAGAACTTAATAAACAAAATACAATTATTGCAGGTGACTTCAATAGCAACGCAATATGGGACAAGCATGATCGTTGGTGGAGTCACACAGACACAATAAACGAACTAGCTTCTATTAATATAGAGAGTTTGTATCATTATCAAACTGGTGAGCTACAGGGGCAAGAAACACAACCTTCTTTTTATCTTCACAGAAATATCGAGAAGCCTTACCATATTGATTATTTTTTCATGTCTAGCCATCTCTTGTCAGTTAGTAAAGTTGAGCTAGGTAATATTAAAAATTGGCTGACTGTTAGTGATCACATGCCATTATGTGCAAATATCAGCAGTTAACAAGTTGCTCCAGCGGATTCCATAATCTGTCGCGCCTTTTGCAAAAACACGCAAAAGTCCCGCCAAATTATTCCACCGCTGAGCAAAGCGTTAGAACTATTCAGTGGTTTTATCAGTAGTAAATTTAGGTGTTACGTAAACCGGAAGTTCTGTTTCTTGGTGCCGTCAAATAAGGTACAAAATTAGAATAACTACAAAATCGTGGCAGCCAAATTTTAGTAAAAAAGTAGATGTAAGTTGGGCAGTTTTGCTCTTCTTAGTTTCAATGAGTGAAGTGGTTGCGTAAAGTTCGATAGTTTCGTTCTTCGCGGTTTCAATTAGTAAGGTGACACGTAACGTTTGGTAGTTTCGTTCTTCGTGGCTGAAATTGGCAAACTTGGTCGTAGAAAGTAAGGTGGCTTAAATGTTTAGTGGTATGCTTTTAACATTGCAAAATAGCTATTTTTTACTTGTTCTAACAAGTTGCTGTTATTCGTTTCGGCCACAAAAAGCGTGGCCTCCACCGGACGCGCTAACGCGCGCCGCAAAGCAAAGCGTTAGAACTATTTTGCGGTTTTATCAGTAGTAAATTTTAGGTGTTACGTAAACGGAAAGTTTTCGTTCTTGGTGCTTTCAGGTGCAGTGCAAAATGTTAGCAGCTACAAAATCGTGGTAGCTAATTTTTAATAAAAAGGTAGATGTGAGTTGGGCAGTTTTGCTCTTCTTAGTTTCAATGAGTGAAGTGGTTGCGTGAGGCAGAGCAGTTTCGTTTTTCGTGGCTCAAATTGGTAAATTTAGTTGCAGAAAGGGAGGTGGCTTAAATGTTTAGTGGTACACATTTAGCAATGCGAAATAGCTATTTTTGTACTTGTTCTAACAAGTTGCTCTTATTCGTTCCGGCCACAAAAAACGTGGCCTCCACCGGACGCGCTAACGCGCGCCGCAAAGCAAAACGTTAGAACTACTCAGTGGTTTTATCAGTAGTAAATTTTAGGTGTTACGTAAACTGAAAGTTTTCGTTCTTGGTGCTTTCAAGTACAGTGTAAAATGTTAGCAGCTACAAAATCGTGGTAGCTAATTTTTAGTAAAAAGGTAAATTTTCGTTGGGCAGTTTTGCTCTTCTTAGTTTCAATGAGTGAAGTGGTTGCGTGAGGCAGAACAGTTTTGTTCTTTGCGGTTTCAATTAGTAACGTGGCACGTAACGTTTGGTAGTTTCGTTCTTCGTGGTTGAAATTGGCAAACTTAGTCGCAGAAAATAAGGTAACTTAAATTTTTAGTTGTAAGCTTTTAATACTGCAAAATAGCTATTTTTGTAATTGTTCTAACAAGTTGCTCCTATTCGTTCCGGCCACAAAAAAACGTGGCCTCCACCGGACGCGCTAACGCGCGCCGCAAAGCAAAGCGTTATGCATCGTGAGTAAATCAGACTAATGTTTTTCATCTTCGGCCTAACTCTTCAAGCTATATTCCTAGCGCCTTCATTATTAATATGGTCACTATGTAAGCGTTTTATGCCAACATATTTCAAACACAGCCCTTACCTAATGACTCTCATTTGCTTTATTTTGTCGTTGGTTACAGTCTTTGCTCTAAAAATAGAATTCGAAGGTGGGTTAATCTCTGGCATCATCATATTCTCAGTGTTATCGTTTATTTACACATTAACCATTGCGCTTGGCTTATTTGTAATTCAGCGTATAAAGGCAACCAACAATGCATAACAAGTTGGTTAAGTTCGTTCCAGCCCTTCGGGCTTCCACTGGACAGCCAAAGCTTCGCTTTGTCTGCCCCTTACCAAGGCGTTATACGTATTCTTTGTATTATTCTTGGTGAATTTAATAGCTGTTTTGTCGTTGAATCTTGCCATTCTTGGTAGCTGAAGCTTCAGTAAACTAAAGTGTTAAATGGCTAACGTGGTAACCAATATTTTGCATCTATTGGTCTGAAAATTAATCTCGTTCGTTCTTCATAGTCCGCGTCAAACTGTGGTAAATTTTTAGTTTATTGACCCGCATTTTAATGCAGTAAATTCAACAATAGTGGCAAAGGTTGTTTATGTTAAAAACGTATAACAAACCGCTCAAACATCAGGCAAAAAACAAGTTTTTGCCTTGGACTCGCCACTGCGTGGCTCGCTGTTTAGCGGGGCGTTAGAACTATTGTAGGGTTTTATAAGTGGTAAATTTTAGGTGTTACATAAACTGAAAGTTTTTTGTTCTTGGAGCTTTCAAGTAGAGTAGTAAATGTTAGTAGCTACAAAATCGTGGCAGCCAATTTATAGTAAAATGTACATTTACGTTGGGCAGTTTTGCTCTTCGTATTTTTAATTAGCAATATAGCTGCGTAAGGCTAGGTAGTTTCGTTCTTCGCGGCTCAAATTGGCAAACTTGGTCGCAGAAAGTAAGGTAACTCAAATGTTTAGTGCTACACATTTAGCACTGCTAAATAGCTACTTTTGTAATTGTTCTAACAAGTTGCTGTTATTCGTTCCGGCCACAAAATGTGGCCTCCACCGGACGCGCTAAGGCGCGCCGCAAAGCAAAGCGTTAGGCACCAAATCAGTATGAGCAAGAAGTGGGAAGGAAAAACGGGGAAAGTTTTTGCCAAAGCTGAAAGTACAATAGAGCTTAAGAAGGTAATTGCTTGCTTGGGTCAAGAGCACTTTGTTGAAGATGACCCGATGAAAACGGCTTCAGGAATCGAGAGGTTCTGGATTTTTGATGTAGGCGGCGACATGGCTTTGGCATTTGAATATTGTGACATGGTAAATCGGCTTCTTATTGGTACAAATAGAAAAGAAGCTCTCAATCAAAAGCTATTACAACGGTTTATTTCGTTTCCAACTAAACCATCAGAAGGTGTGATGTGGGAATAATGCCTAACAAGCGCAAGCACACGGAACAATTTTCCGCTGCGCTCCAAATTGTCCGGTGTTGCGGGCGTTAGAACTGTTCTAGGGTTTTATCAGTGGTAAATTTAGGTGTTACCTAAACTGAAAGTTCTCGTTCTTGGGGCTTTCAAGTAAAGTGCAAAGTATTAATAGCTACAAAATCGTGGTAGCTAATTTTTAGTAAAAGGTAGATTTGCGTTGGGCAGTTTTGCTCTTCGTGGTTTCAATTAGTAAGGTGGCACGTAACGTTTGGTAGTTTCGTTCTTCGTGGCTCAAATTAGCGAAATTGGTAGTGGAAAGTGAGGTGGTTCAAATGTTTAGTAGTACACTTTTAACACCGCAAAATACCCATTTTCGCAATTGTTCTAACAAGTTGCTGTTATTCGTTCCGGCCACAAAATGTGGCCTCCACCGGACGCGCTAAGGCGCGCCGCAAAGCAAAGCGTTAGAACTACTCAGTGGTTTTATCGGTGGTAAATATTAGTTGTTACGTAAACTGAAAGTTTTCGTTCTTGGTGTTTTTAAGTAAAGTGTTAAATTTGAGTAATTACGAAATCGTGGCAGCCAGTTTTTAGTAAAAAGTAGGTTTATGTTGGGCAGTTTTGTTCTTCTTAGTTTCAATGTGTAACGTGGTTGCATAAGGCAGAGCAGTTTCGTTCTTCGCAGCTCAAATTGGTAAACTTGATCGCAGAAAGTAAGGTAATTCAATGTTTAGTTGTATACTTTTAGCACGGCAAAATAGTTATTTTTGCAATTGTTCTAACAAGTTGCTCTTATTCGTTCCGGCCACAAAAGGCGTGGCCTTCACCGGACGCGCTAACGCGCGCCGCAAAGCAAAGCGTTAGAACTACTCAGTGGTTTTATTAGTGGTAAATTTTAGGTGTTAAGTAAACTGGAAGTTCTGGTTCTTGGTATTTTTAAGTAAGGTGTAAAAGGTTGGCAGCTACAAAATCGTGGTAGCCAATTTTTAGTAAAAGGCATATTTACGTTGGGCAGTTTTGCTCTTCTTAGTTTCAGTTAGTAACGTGGCCACGTAGGGTTTATTAGTTTCGTTCTTTGTGGCCCAAAATGGCAAACTTGGTCGTAGAAAGTAAGGTAACTTAAATGTTTATTTGTATACTTTTAGTCCTGCAAAATAGTTATTTTTGCAATTGTTCTAACAAGTTGCTCTTATTCGTTCCGGCCACAAAAAGCATGGCCTCCACCGGACGCGCTAACGCGCGCCGCAAAGCAAAACGTTAGGTGAAAACATGGATCAAACACCTCGAAGTGAAATTGGATACATGCAGGTCCAATTTAAGATTTTTAAAGGCGGAGAAGAGTATGACTTTTTTGGCGTAAATGCATTTGACGAATGCTTCTGCATTGAAAGGGATTTAATTAGTACGCAGCACCAAGTAGTTGATGATGAAGCTAAAGTTTTTGAAAAGATATTTCAGGTTAAGTTAGTGCTAAAAGCATCAAATTACACCGTAATGATGCACATGCCAATTCATCAATCGGAAGAATGGGAGCTTCTAGGTGAATACGAAGGTTATGAAATATATTTCTATTGTATTCTCGGTGAAACACAAGCTGAATCACCTGTAAGTTCCACGGAGAGAGAATCACCTAACAAATTGCTGCACCGGATCAAAAAAAGCTTCGCTTTTTTCTCCCAGTGAGCAAGGCGTTAGGCAATACTAGGATGTAAATGGGTACGTACACCGAATTATATATAGCGGACTTTCCTGTTCACTCTACAAAGTCAGCGGTCGATTCTACTGTGATGTCAATTTTTCGAGAATCGGACAAGATTATTGAAGAGCGACCAGTTTCAGCGAGAAATAAGCTGATGTGGTCAGAGGCATCTGAAAGCGAAGAGAAAGAAACCGTTGTTGAGTATTCCGCAACCGTCGAGCAAGTAATAGATCGCCTTAATATCATGGGTTTTACTATAAATGCTTCCAAAGCTTGGTTTGATCTTGGGGTTAAAGAAAAACTTGAAACTTATAGAGAGTGGGCCAGAGATGGTGACTCCGAATGGATTCAACCACAGATAGATTTATTGGAAACTTTTACATTCGAGAAATATGTTGAAGCATTATCGACAGTTTATGAGAAAAAACTAGTGCGATGGACTTCGAAAGAAGAACTGCCAGAAGATACTGATCCAATAACACAGTTTATATATGATGACCAAGATTACGAGATGTATTTTGGGTATCCAGCATATGATATCCGGCACTTCCTAAGAGCCTTTTTGGAAATTGTTCCGAAATCCAAACTGGTTGTACAAGATATTACCGATCTAGTTGATGGTGGTTATTACGATATCAATGAACATGTATGTGAAGGTGCCGTAGATGAATTAATAGGTGATTACCTAGTTGACTCGAAAGTCCTAATTCTAACGGAAGGTTCATCTGATAAAAACTTTCTAGAACCTGCATTAAAATTGCTGTATCCGCACCTTGCAGACTATTTCTCCTTTATGGATTTTGGTGTGTCTAAAGCAGCAGGAGGAGCTTCTGCGCTTGTTACAACTATTAAAGCCTTTATTGGTGCTGGAATTGGAAATAGAGTTGTTGCGTTATTTGATAATGATACTGCTGCAAAGGTTGCGCTCAAGGCGCTAAAAGATGTGAGTATTCCAAATACAATCAAGGTGCTGCACTATCCAGATATAGAAACCTGCAATAATTATCCAACAATAGGTCCGTCTGGCTTGACCAATTTAAATATAAACGGTTTGGCTGGCTCGATCGAAGTCTATCTAGGTGTTGATGCTCTTGAAATTGATGGAGGGCTAACACCTGTCCAATGGAAAGGCTACGAAAGTAGCCTTAAGCAATATCAAGGTGAGATAGTCGATAAAGTTCAGGTTCAGAAACGCTATCTAGAAAAAGTCAAAATATGCCAAGAAGATCCGGAAAATATTCTTAAGTCGGACTGGAGTGGAATGCGGGCTATATTTAAAGCAGTATTTGATTGCTTTGAAGAGTATCTGCCTAACAAGTCAATGCACTCGGACTCGCTAAAGCTCGCCGGTGATTGAGGCGTTAGCCGAAAATAAATTGGAGACAGAAATTGATACTTAAAAGATTCAGAGCTACTAAAGTATTCGGATATTTGGAGTTTGACTTTAATTTACAGTCAGATGTTAATTTTTTAGTCGGCGGAAATGGCTCAGGAAAAACGACCGCTATAAAGCTGATAAATGGCTTGTTAGTACCTAACTTTAGAGAGTTGATGACCATTCCATTTGAAACTGCCATATTGGAAATAGAACATAAAAATGAAAGTATTGAGATTTCCGCACTTTCTGATGACTCAAAGATTGAGCTTAGTGTTAGCTCAGTAGATGAAAAGCTTTTGCTGCCTAATTATTCAGACATTGAAATTGAATACTATACACATAAATCTAATGACCGTGATGAACTTATTGAAGAGGTGAACAGAAAAAATTCCAATACTCCCGTAGTAAAACGCCTTGCTGAAATTCCTTCACCAATTTTTCTGGGATTAGATCGAAGAAAAGATCAAGCACATAATGAAAAGAGCATTGAATATTTCACGGAGCGCGAGCTATGGATGGTAAGGAAGTCAAATAATAGAGCAATAAGAGCTAGGCGTCTTATAAACGGGTCATTAGGCGCTAGCCTTATGGAGACTGAGCTACTAGTTCAGGATGCCTATAGAAGATTAAGGCATCTTGAAGAGCGCCAATCGGAAAAGCTTAGAGATAGTATTTTGTTGTCGGCGTTTAGTTATACTGAATTTAAGTTTGACGAAGAGAAACTTGAACGTGACTTCTGGAATGAGAAGGCTGTATTTCTCAAAAGAAAGAAAGAGATCAAAGATGCACTTTCTAAAATTGGGGTTAAAGATAGTAGGTTGAGCTCAGAGGTTGATACGTTTTTTGACAGGCTAACTAAATTGTTTGAATCGATACCTGAAGCTGGGGAAAAAGGGTTTAATATTGAACTATTAACCAATAAAGCTCAAATCGAGCGAATCGCGAATATTGTTGAGGTTATTGATGAGTATAAATCAAAGATAGATAAGTTGTTCAAACCAATCAATGAGTTCATACAGACTGTTAATAGTTTCTACTCAGATTCTAATAAAACTTTATCGGTTGATACGGTTGGTCAACTTGTAGTTGATAGGCCTGATGGAAAAAAATGTACTATAGAAGGACTTTCATCTGGCGAACGCCAACTCCTCGTCATCTTTGCTCATGCATTTTTTAATCGTTACAACGAAAGAAATACAGTGTTCATAATTGATGAGCCTGAGCTTTCTTTGCATCTTAGATGGCAAGAAAAATTTTCCGAAACAATACTGGCTGTAAGCCCTAATGCACAATTTTTGATGGCTACACATAGCCCTGAAATAATTGGCGAATACAAAAATAAAGCAGTGAAGTGTAGATAATATGATTCCAGAGAGAAGCAGCGCAGCGCTATCTGCAAAATCAGTATTTTTTGAAGAGTATAACGACATTGATATATATATTGAAGACACAGCCGTTGGCTATGTAAAGCTATTTACAGAAATATTTTCTCGTTTGTTCGATGGGGAATACCGGATTTCAAATGTGTATCCGTTAGGTGGGAGGGATGCGGTTCTTGAAGAATGTGAGCGATGGCAAGGTGAATTTTCGAGACCATCTTTGTATATCATTGATGGAGACATGTATCTTCTCACTAAAGAAGAGAAAGTTGAACTTGATGGCCTTTATATTCTTCCGATGTATTGTGTTGAAAATATACTAATTGACGAGGCAGCACTTTTAGAGGTTCTAAATGAAGAAGAGACAATAAAATTAAAAAGCCAATTAAAAGTGGAATTTAATTTTGAGGGTTGGCTAGCTGCAAACATTTCTATTTTAACGAATTTGTTCATAGAATATGCGGTTTGCTTTGACTTGTGTCCGCAAATCCAAACCGTAGCTTATCCGGTTAGTAATTTAGTTTCTTCAAACAGGGGGGAGCTGGATGTGGCCAAGGCAAACAGAAGAATCGAAGAGCTGAAAAATCAGCTAATTAGTATCGCAGGTGAAGAGGTATATTATCAACGACGTGAAGTGCTTGCTGGAAAAGTAAATAGCTGCACAGATTCTATTTTCAAATATATCTCCGGAAAAGATTATCTTATGCCTCTCATGCTTACCAGAGCTAGGTCTACGGTCAAAACAAAGATACCAAATTTAAATTTCAAGCTTAGGCTGGCAATGAAGTGTGACTTGAATCCAATTGCTGACTGCAAGAATTACGTCGTCGGCTAACAAGTCAAACCACGCGGACTTGGTAAAGCTGTCACCTTTTTTGTTCCAAAAAAGCCACCAACTTCACCAAGCCGGTGTTTTAGGCGTTATGCATAAAAGGATAGATCGTGGAATTAGCCTGTTTTGAAAAAGATTATTGGCAATTACGGGATGGGGAGGAA
>NZ_BAAGIE010000020.1:0-88425 GCF_054658275.1 Sessilibacter sp. MAH3
GTGAAGAAATTGGAAATCACATTTTCAATTTCTGCCCTCTGATTAAATCAAGGATGAGTTAATCAGAGGTTCCTTTATGTTAGTTGGTGATAAAGCCTTGATGGTAAACGCTCTGATCAATTCACATAGGACTTAATCAGAGCTTTCTGTGTTTAAACCAAGCAGATATGATCTTAACGAATGGTGTTTAAACAATTTTTCCCATATGTTTTTCAACAATTTGCAGTAATGGCTTGAATACGCGAGGGCCGCCACAAACAACGTGTCCGGTATTTAGGTGCGTTGCGCCACCTTTAAAATCACTGACAAGACCACCTGCTTCCTGCACTAACAAACATCCGGCGGCGATATCCCACTCTTTAAGATTCATCTCCCAAAAGCCATCGAAGCGACCCGCTGCTACATAAGCAAGATCAAGGGCTGCGGATCCAGCACGACGAATACCCGCTGTTTGACCAGCAATTTCTTCCAATGCTTTTAAATAGGGGCCAATATTTTCCAGCGCAAAGCCACTGAAGGGAATGCCTGTACCGATCAAAGCGCCTTCCATGCCACGTCTTTCGCTAACACGGATACGGCGGTCATTTAGCGTTGCACCTTTACCTCGACTTGCGGTGAATTCTTCGCGTTTTACGGGATCGAGAACCAAGCCATGTTGGACTTGCCCTTTATATTTGCACGCAATTGAAATCGCAAAGTGAGGAATTCCATGAATGAAGTTGGTCGTGCCGTCTAATGGATCAATAACCCATTCGTAATCTGGATTTTCACCTTTCAAATAACCGCTTTCTTCACCGACAAATGAATGATCAGGGTAGGCCTTTTTCAGGTGGTAGATAATTTCTTTTTCGCTCGCCCGGTCAACTTCGGTGACAAAGTCGTTGCGACTTTTTTCTTCAATATCGATAACGTCAACGCGTTCTAAGTAGCGTTCAATTTTTTCAGCGGCTTTTCGGGCAGCTCTCAACGCGATATTGAGCATTGGTTCCATAGGTGTTTCCCACTAGTTCAATTGGAATTGGACTTGAATTGTTGCAAAAGGGCGCGATTGTAACAGCCACTCTATGACTAAACTAGCACGGCTGTTAAAGTATCGCGCCTTAATTGGTGATTCGAACGCAAATTAATCAAATTAATATTTGCTAATATCATCAGTACACACTGTAGAAGGTAAATTTAAGAAGTTAACTATGAGTACCGTCAAGCCCAACAACGATCCAGATTGTTTCAACCGAGTTCGCATTGTTCTAGTCAATACTACGCATCCCGGCAACATTGGTGCCGCAGCTAGAGCTATGAAAAATATGGGGTTAAGCCAATTATATTTGGTTGAACCCAAAGAATTTCCTTCAGAAACAGCAGTATGGCGCGCTGCTGGTGCCGCCGAGCTACTCGATTCTGCGATTGTAGTAAATACTTTAGATGAAGCTATATCAGAATGTAGATTAGTTGTTGGCACCAGTGCACGTGAAAGACGTATTCCTTGGCCGCTGTTAACACCACGGGAATTTGGTGATAGAGCGTATTTCGAGAGCCAGCAACACGATGTGGCCGTTGTTTTTGGCCGAGAAGACAGGGGCTTAACCAATGAAGAGCTTCACAAGTGTAACTATCATGTCCACATTCCCGCTAATCCAGAATACAGCGCACTTAACATAGCGACCGCGGTTCAAGTGCTGTGTTATGAGTATCGAATGTCTGTTCTTGCCGCCGAACAGGGTGGGCCGGTACATTTTGACGATTGGGACCAACCACCAGCGGACAATAAAATGCTGGAGGCTTATTATCATCACCTACAAGAGACGCTAGAACGCCTTAGTTTTCTTGAGCCGGGCAACCCACGCCAAACCATGACTCGATTAAGACGCTTGTACAATCGCACTCGATTGGATGTGATGGAGCTGAATATTCTGCGCGGTGTCTTAACAGCCATGCAGAATTATATTTTTCACACTGAGAAGAAATTAGAAAATCTGGACAACTCGTCTGAAAAATAAGCAGATTTGTGTATAAAAGCGCGTAAAATTAGCAAAGTGTGTCAGAACAACAACTTATCAAACTTTCTGAGTTGTTATCTTGAGGTAACACTGGTATCTTACGCGCCTCTTCTGTGCATCCGTAGCTCAGCTGGATAGAGTAGGTGGCTTCGAACCACTTGGTCGGGGGTTCGAATCCCTCCGGATGCGCCAATAAAATCAATGACTTACGCTATTTTTCCAAAAACCTTAAATATTAACTCGTGAGTTTCGCGTGACTTCAACGGGCACGTATTTTGCGAAAACTATCCAGATCTCATTCTCTCGCGGCCTACAGCCAATCGCATTTTTTGGTCTGCCTCATAGATGTCGATTTGTCTCATAGCATTTCAAAAATTACCCATTTGCATTGATTTGCACACATATCAAAAACTACCATTTTTCGAAACTTCTATTGATTCGCAGAGCCGCCTATCATTACCTTAAAATAGGTTCTCGGGAAATCCTGCTATTATTTGCGCCAACGGAATAAAATTAAACATCTAGAAAAATGTAATTAAAAAATAAATACATATGAATCCAGAAAAATAATAAACAGCTGATTCTAAAATGTAGTTATTTATATGCTTGTGAATACAGTTTCTTGATTAAGTATTCGATAAATAACCTTTAAACATTTATCAATAATTCCTGAGTGATAAATACATCGGTATTTTTAAGTGTTTAGGGTTATCAACCCAGAAAAATAATACTCAGGTGAGTCTATAAATTACGATGTGTAATGTTCAGATTATTAACGCATGGGCCATTAATTTATTAAATTAATGCAGCGTTTTCTCTATTCTAGTGTGTCGGTCAAAATAAAACGACAACGCCGATAACGTCATTAAGTGATCAATACCATCGACCTGCTCAGACATTAAGAGCAATGTTGCGCCAATATCCCCATCGCTGTTGTATTCGCTTTTTTCGGCTTCTTGAATAATTTCTTGCATGAGTGGCTCAAATAAATCGCCAAGAGCGTCGTGGATTTTATTCTCTATCATTTTCAAGTTATCTGACATTTGCAGAGTTAAATCACGGTATTCTTTCATGGTCATTGTTCCTGGTATAAATTCTAGGCCGCTTGCTGTGGAAATGTTGGCCATATATAAACTCCAAATATTGTCTATTAAAAAAGTAACGCTTAGCACCTGTAAAGGTTGACTTTTATAGCGATAAATTGAGATTTAAATCGCAAAACTTGCATTCAATTTATTCGGTAAACATTAGCTTTTGCTAAGCAACTTGCTTTCAATACTTTAGTGCGAGAAGTCTCTGAAAAGTCCTGTAAAACTTTATTTTACAATTGGTATTCGTGCCCTAGCGGTGGAAAACAACCAAAACAAGTTGCTTATTAGAAAGGTTTACATTAGATGAAATAGCGAATCTCATTGAGCTAAAGATCAGTGAGTTATCAGTAAATAATTCAACAAGAATAAAAAATTAAATATTGAATTAAATAAACTATTTAAGGAAAAATATTTTAATAAGTTTTTAAAAATTTTTGGATTTAATTTTTTTAAATAGGTGATTTTTAGGTGTCGAAATTTAATCGTAAGAATTCGTCTTATATCGATATTTTACGAGATGATTACACTTGTATTAAATTTTACGGGTAATAAATTTTGAACGAAATCTAGCGCTGTTTCATGAATAAAATGAAATATACAAACATACTGTCAGTTTTATACGCAGTGGTCAAAATTTGATCCAAAACAAGATCTTTTCTTTTATAGCAAAAAAGAGTATCTTAGCCAGCCGGGAGTTCCTGCCGCATATATAAATAAAATAATTTTTCCAGGACTTTAGATGCACTTTTTTCTGTTTGCCGTTTAAAAACAGTTCCAACCTGGATTTGCAAAGATGTTACATTATTTTTTGATGGGCCTAGCAGTGCTTGCATTATTGAGCATTGTGTTTGAAGAAGTTATTCACGTTAATAAAGCCAAGACCACCTTATTCTTTGGTTGTATTTCGTGGGTTCTTTTATTTTTCTTTGCCGAGAGCGACCAGCAAAGAGAAAGCACCACTCATTTTTTAAATGAGAACCTGTTAGAAATTGCTACTTTGTGGCTGTTTTTAATGTCTACCATGACCTTCGTTGCTTATTTAAATGCTAAAGGTCTTATTCAAACTTTTGTTCAAAAGTTATTTCCCCATACTTTATCAAAGCGCTTACTGCTCATTCTCGTTGCATTGTTCGCACTTGTGCTTTCTGCCATTTGTGACAACGTTACAGCAACATTAGTGAGTATTGGCCTTGTCCAATCTTTCAATTTAGAGAAACCGGATAAATTGAAAATGGCTGCGCTAATTGTGTTTGCCGTAAACTCCGGCGGCGTTGCGTTAATTACTGGCGATGTAACCACTCTAATGATTTTCTTGGGTGGCCACGTTCATATGGGCGAGCTGTTAATCCTGTTAATTCCTTCAGCTGTGAGTGTTACTGCACTTGCATTGATGTTTAGTGCTGGAATGAAAGGTCAGGTTACAACTGAAATCGTTGAAAGAAAATTCAACGGAGTTGACTTAACAATCGCTGGAACGTTTTTCTCTACCATCCTGTGTACAATGCTTTTCAACGTGTTGTTCTCGGTTCCCCCAGTTCTTACATTTATGACGGGTCTGTCTATTATGTTCTTGGTTGGTCGTATGGCTCAGACCGATGACGAACAAACTCAAATTTTGGAATACATTCGAAAAATTGAGTACGACACCTTGTTGTTCTTTTTGGGAATCTTGTTGTTGGTGGGTATGCTGCAAGAGATTCATGTTCTGGCAAAAGTAGCGGAGTGGTATTCTGAAATTGCTCCAATCTACTCAAACTACATTGCTGGTGCTGTTTCCGCATTGCTTGACAACGTTCCGTTGACAGCTGCGTTATTGAAAGCTAACCCAGAATTAAGTACTACCGATTGGCTCGGCCTAACTTATTCTGTTGGTGTGGGTGGTTCTTTGTTGATTATTGGTTCTGCTGCGGGAATTATTACAATGAGCAAAGTTGAAGGGATGACCTTCGGTGCTTATTTGAAGTTTTTCCCAGCGCTGCTAATTTGTTACACCATCGGCTATTCACTATCTATTTATCTTCCATCGCTGTTTTTCTCTTAAGCAGTTAAAGTGATCTAAATTCCCTGTCCATGCATTCGGTAATTTTGAATGCATGGACTGTTTTATATTAGAACCATTTAAATATTTTAAATAGAATAATTTGGATCGCAACCAATACGCCTAGAATCATGGTGAAATTAAAAAACGCAGCCTGATTTTCTACACCTGGCATTCCACCAATATTAATTCCGAATAATCCGGTTAAAAATCCCAGCGGTAAAAATATTGCGGTAATAACCGAGAGAACATAAAGATTACGGTTGAGTTTTTCTGATAGAGCACTGGCCAATTCGTCCATGATGACCTGGGAACGTTCTCGTACTGAATCAAGATTTTCGATAGTACGTATCATTCCGTCTTGAATCTCTTGCAAACGCCGATTAATTTTACCGCCAGTCCAATCCATTTCGATCAGTCGCAATTGTGTTAAAGCTTCTCTCTGAGGTGCGACGTAGCGTCGTAGTAATACTGCGCTGATACGAACTTCAGAAATATTATGACGTAGGGATCGACCGGGATCTTCGAGAACCAATGATTCCAGTTCATCAAGGCGTTCATCGAGTTGATTGACACTTGTTTCAATAAACCGAATTAATAATTGGCTAATTTGTGTAACCACTTCACCGATATTTTTAGGCCCGGTTTTTGTGTCTAGACTTTCTGATACGGTCATTAATGCTTTGGATTTTCGATACCTCAAACTGATAATTCTGCTATTGGTAATCCATAGGCGAACGCCAATCATATCTTCCGGCTCTGCACCTTCGTTATGATTAATGCCACGTAAAATAATTAGAACTCCGTTTTCAAGTTTTAATACGCGTGGGCGGGCGTCAACGTCGAATAAGGCGCTTAAGGTATGTTCGTCCATGTCTGGAAATGCATTTTGCATTTCCTCGCGAGCTGTAGGTTGATTTGCGTCGAAATGCATCCATAGCGGTTTGGCACTTTTAGGAATCTCGCTTAAGCTCTTAAAGGCCGTGCAACCGCCAGCTTCATCGAGTTCTTTGGCAAAAATTAACGAGCTTGTCGAAATATCTGTATTCATAATTAGTAATCTTTTTTCCAAATAATTTCAGCACTGTCGATACCACTGGTGCCACCGGTAGAGCTTTGTAAATTAATTCTTGGGCTAAGTTCTATTTCGATAGTACCTTTCCAAGGTTGGGAAGGATTTGGCGTGCGCTCTAATTCTAGATAGACCTTATCGTTAATATATTTACCTATACCAACGTTTAATCCGTCTTCTCCGTCTGCGGTAGTTTCTGTGTCAACGGTTAGCGTATCTACGCCGAGAAGCTCGCGCGTAGTAGCGAGGGTATTAAACACGGCACCTTCACCTCCGCCACTGAGTGTTTGTACCGCAGAGGCAAGTTGCAAGGCTTTGATGGGCGTAATATCGGTTACTGATTCGCCGAAAATGATGAACGACAATATTTCGTCTTCAGGAAGACTTGGTATAGAGCTGAGTTTTAATTTGTAGTCACCGTTTTGGCCGCTCATGTCTGCCTGAATACGGAGATCATTTTTGTTATAAACCCCAGTAATAGCGATGGCCACCGCATTATTGACGAATCCAACGTTGCCTTGCTCCAATTGAAACGTTTTACCAAATACTTCGAATTGGCCGCGTACAGTTTTAAAATCGCCGTTATATTGAGGCTCGTCAACAGTGCCTGATAGCTTAATTTCGCCAGACAGCTCGGCTTCTACGCCACGGCCGCGTAAATAGGCTTGCCGATCCGCGGTTATAATTAAATCGAGATGAACTATTGGTGATTTATTTTCTAAATATTGTTGTGTTGAGTTTTCTTGCGTTTCATAAACTTCTTCAACCTCAATTTGAGCAACGCTGGTATTGGTGGTGTTTTTTAGAACCGCCTGAAGTGGCGAAACATTCAGTTTTCCTGCCGCAGTAAGTTCTTTAAATGACCCTTTAACTGAGATATTGCCAGTCGTCTCACTTTCAACTTCGGGTCGACGAATTATACTGGCAGCATTGGCAATTAATGTTATATCAATTTCGCCAGAGTCTTTTCCGTTTGTTAAGGGTAAAACAATACCACCGGTAATATCGTATTGACCTTTACCACCATCGTTTGCTGTACAGACGTCGAACTCAAACTGATAGTTTGTTGAATTAATTAGGCATTCAATTTTATCAATAACGGTTCCTGTTAATACGTTTTGATATCTACCGTTGGTTAACTCAATTGATCCCACAATTTTGGGTGCCGTTAATTCACCGCTAATATCTGTATTGGCTTTAAGCCTGCCATGAATACGATGAATGTCTGGGTCGATAAAAAACGATAGTGTTTGCAAGCCTATTTCGGCGTTTACGCTCGCATCAATCGGAATAGCGTTGCTGAGAGAGTTATTTAACGCTAAATCAATGTAGCGATAAAAGGGCGCTTTAATATTGATAAATCCAGGTGGATTATTATCTCTTTTAATGGTGGAGTTTATGATAATGTTTTCATCGTTGTTATGAAAATCAACTCCCAAACTTAGACCCACTTTTTGAGAATCTCCAGTTCGTGAATAGCCGTCAAACGTTGTTTTGTACAGTAGGTTTCCTATAACAACGGGTCTTTTAATGCTTCCATTCGCGTCGATTTTTGCTTGGAAGTTACCGGGTTTTATTGGAATAGCAAGAGCTTGCAGCAGTTGAGTAGGTAGTTGATCTGCTTCTACAGAAACCTGAAACTCTTCGCCTTGATATTGGCCATGTGCATTTAATACTTGTTGTTGATACGCAAATACCGTCAATTCATTTAATAGGTATTTTTGGGTATCTGAACTGCCTATTAAATTTGCTTTAAAGGGAATATCTTGAAATTGACCTTGTGTCTTAATATTGGCTTCTACGGTTGGATTTTTGAGATTGCCTGAAGCATTAAAGGTACCATTGAAAATAGCACTCAGACTTTCTGGTAACTCAATTCCCGCGGCACTTGCGAGATAAAGCGGTAATTCATTGATGCTACCTGTTAAGTTGCCTTCTAATGTATCGATATCGATAAAACCTTCAACATGACTTTTGCCTTCGGGCAAAATGACATCTAAAGACCGAATAGATACCTTGTTCTGTTGTTTGCTACCGCTTATGTGTGTGGTAAACGAGTTTACTTGGTATTTTCCTTGACCTTCTAAAACAATATTACCGTTAGGGTTCAGATAATTACCTAGCAAGCTACCCTGGGCATGGTTGATTTTATAATAGAGATCTTTAGGTAATTGGTCGTAAAATTTTGCGACTAAATATGTGTCGATGTTGTCGCCAATAAAATTAATATCCAAGTCTTTATCTTCAATATTTATGTTTCCATTGACTGCTAATTTACTGTTATTAGAGGTAACCTGAGCATCGTCTAACGATACTGCTTTCAGACTGCCAACACCTTGCAAACTTACTGCAACCGGTATTTGGTTGTAGTTAGAATTTGCGGCAAGTGTGCCTTTGAATTTAGGTTCTTTAAATGTGCCTGAAATATTAGACTCAGTATTGATGCTGCCACCTTGAATTTGAGGAACCCATGGTGACACTAATCGTATTGGGAATTCGTTTACATCAACGTCTAAATTGATAATTGGGTAGGTAATTGCGCCGCTAAAATGATGTTCGGTTCCACTTAAATTTAACGTAGAAGATTTTATATTCAACTGCCAGGTATGTTCAGGTGTACTTGCGGAGTTATTGCTGACAGGCACCTGCGGAACAAAATCAAGATTTGCCACCAGCGACAATTGCTCTTGAGCAATGGGTAATTTAAGTTGTGCAATATCAAAAGTGTAGGTTTTATCGTGCTTTTTCACACCTATATCTACGGTAACATCTATTTTTTGACTGCCAGGTACTTTTAATAACTTAGACGTTATGCCTCCCGCGGGTTCGGTTAAATTTCCTATTATTCGATGTTCATTTATAGATACCGAATCGGTTTTAACAGAAAGGCCCGGAAATTGTTCAAGCAACGGCTGTGCGTTTAATACAACTGCGAGAGTTTTATGACTATCGAATTCTACATTGGTCGAAAATTTATAATGGATTCGGTTTTCGATATCCAGCTCTGCACGGGTTGTTTCCGGTAATAGATTACGAATATCCAGAGCCTGAATGGTCAAGTCATCTAAAGAAACCATTGTTATGTATTGCTCAATATTAAAAGAGCTTTCTTTCGCGATTGAATCTGTATTGTTGGTCGTAGTTTGAGAAAGTTGGTGATCGTAAAATATGCGATCAGACGTAAGAGTTTTTATGTGCAGATGTTTGTTAAATATTTCGTCGAGCGACCAATGAAAAACAAAGTTATCAATCTCAATCCATATCTTTTCGTGCTTTTTTATGGAGAGTTTTTTAAACGTTAAAATATCCAAACTGGTAAAGGTTGGATCACTTAATTCAACAATGAGTTGTTGATTTTTAAACGTACTTGAACTGTTCAACCAATCAAGACCGGAGGTTAATGTCCATTCTCTACCGGCTTGTGTGAAAACCAGTGTGTACAACAAGCTACTTAAAAATAGTAGCAACGCGATTATGCCTATAAAAATATACAACAGGCTTTTTGCGATGCTTTTAGGAGTTACTGCTGAAAGCTTCATTAAAATGCTTGACCTAAACTGATATAAATTTGAAAGCTGTCATCAATTTCTTCTCGTCTGTCTAGAGGAAAGGCAACATCAAAACGAATGGGGGCAAAGCTGGTATAAAATCTTAACCCAACGCCCGTACCAAACCGTAAATCTTCTCCTAGGCGCGGTAATTCACCGTTGTAGGCGTTACCTCCATCTAGAAAAACGACGCCGCCCCAAGTATCACCCCAGTGCAATCGGGTTTCGAATGAGACTTCTGTGTAGGACAGTCCGCCTTCAGGATCATTGCCATCCAATGGACCTAATGTTTGGTAAGGATAGCCGCGCACAGAACCACCGCCGCCGACGTAAAATCGTTCTGTGGCAGGTACTTCGTCGCGAGTTGTGCCCGAAATAGAGCCAACGGCACCTCGAACAGCGAATGTGGGTTTCCAAAAGGTGTTATCGAACGTTTTATAATAGCTACCTGCGGCGGTAGTTTTTAAAAATCGAATATTGGTGTCGGTGATATTCAAGAAAGGTTGAAGACCGACACCAGCGACCCAGCCGGTTCTTGGATCAAGAGCTGCATTTCGTTTGTCGTATTCGGCATTAAAGGGCAACGAAACTAATGCGAAGTCATCTCGATCACCGTCACTTTCGGTGACTTGAGAAAGGTCGGTTTGTATACCCAGCGAAGCGCGCAGTGGATCGCTGATTTGGCGGCTCAGTTCAACACCAAAGCTGGCTGTATCAGAGTCAAAAGCATCGGTCTGTTCAGATTCGATCTCGGCAAACAATGTCAACGACTGCTCATCAAAACGATAATGTGGGATAGTGTAATTGGATGTTAATGCTTGCCGGTTTTGAGCTATGTAGGCATTTAGGTCTAAGTTTTCGGCTCGACCGAAGAGATTTCTGTGTTCCCATCCGGTAGATACACCAAAGCCTTCATCGGTTCGAAATCCGAAACCGGCGGATATCGTACGGTGATTTCGCTCGGTAACATCAATGGTAATAGGAACGCCGTCATCGGTAATCTCTCCCGTTGAAATCACCGCACTTGCTAAAAGATTACTCTGTAGCAACACCAGTCGAAACTCATCCAGTTGAGCACGGTTATAGCATTCGCCGCTGGTAAAATTCATTCGATCACGAAGGTAAGCTTCGTCGATACTTCTCAGTCCTGAAAAGGTAACCGGGCCAAAGGTGGTTGCTGGGCTGGGTGATGTGCTGTAAGTAAGCGTGGCATTGCCAGTCTCAGGAAAAATCTTGGCTTTGTACACAACCTTTACTTGATACAAACAACTGTTGCTTTTTACCCAGGTGGTTAGATTGTCTTGAATAATCAGCACTTTTTCGGCAACAAGAGGATCGCCTGTTTTTAATAACACATAATTATCGGGTATGGGTGGCACCCCTTCGGGTAATTCAATGTCGATCTTGTTGATCACATAGAGTTTGCCGGGTTGTATAACGTGGCTTATTTTTCCATCTATTTGTTGTGAAGATATTTTGGCGGAGTAATAGCCTTTAGAACGTAGAAACTCGTTAAGTAGTGTTCTTTCGTAATTGGCTATTTTATTTTGATTACTGTATAGCTTTAAAATCTCATTGTCTTTATGTTGCCTGCTAAGCTCTTCTTGCAACATTTTTTTTAAGAGCGTTGCGTCTTTTTCACCGCCAACGGTTTCAATTTTAATTTCACTGCGACTTGAATTATCGTCAAATAAAGCCAGCGCGCTGACTTGATACGCTGGGATAAAAGATGCAACTAATCCTAGGCAGGTGTAACCAATCGCGTATACCAAACCCTGTGTGTTTGATCGTAACTTTCTAAATAGCGGTTTATTATTAGAATAGGCCAAACTAATATGCATTCCAATTGTAGGGTTTATTCCATATGCGCAGATTTAGCGCAGCCAATATAAACATTATTGTAACGTGACCGCCTTAATAAGTAGATATAAGAAGCTCTGATTAACCTAGAGTTTCCGGTAACACAAGTATGTATCGCCAATTTCAAGAACGGTAAGTCATTGAAATTGGGAAGAAACTGGAAATCATGTTTTCAATTTCTATCCTTCGATTGAATCATGGATGCGTTAATCAGAGGTTTCTCTTGTTAATCAATACGAGTTTTCTAATGTACGGTAATTTTAACGAATCATCTTACGGTGCTAATAACATCGTCAATACGCTGAACAGACAATGAATAATTCCTCAGCAGAGACATTAGAAGTCTGAGATGCTCTCATCTGAAATTTAACCAATGAACGAAAATTAAAACCGGTGTATGTATTTTGTTCAATTCGTTGCCGGGCTTCATTTGTCTTAAAGTATGGAGAATTTGATACTCTTTATAATCATTAATTCCATGAATAATTGTCGTTCACGCGATTACCGAATCATAGAACCCGCAAATTCCTAAACGCTGAAAAAATAATAAAAATAATAGTGGTTGGGCAACATTCGGCGTTAAGTCGCTTATTTACCATGCAGAGTGTTGTTGAGTATGAAACGAAGCTAGAAGATTTTACTGAGAAGATCGGTGATAGAGGATTGTGTTGCTTAATATAACAACTTTTAATTAAGGGCTCGGTGATTTAATTAGAGGTCAGAAATTGGCAATACCATTTTCAACTTCTTTACAAGTTCAATCACTGATCATTTTTGAAGTTGGCGATATGCCCCTTTACCGCTGGAGATTCTAAGTAAATCTGAATTTTAGGTAAAAAAAACCGCACAAAATTGTGCGGTTTAAGATGCTGCTATTTAGGCTTTATCGTCTACTTTTTTCATGGTTTCCATGAACTCTCGTCCCCACGCTTGTATGTCATAGCGATCAACCACCCAAAAAGCTTCACGTATTCTTGAGGCGGCTTCGTCTTTGTCCATATTAAGCGCTTGAAAACAAGTTGCTGCCAGATCGTGCTTGTCGTGTGGATTGGTGAGTAGGGCACCTCGTAATTCCGCAGCCGCACCAGCAAATTCTGATAGCACTAGTACGCCTCGACCATCGGTTAGTCCCTGTGCGGCTATGAACTCTTTTGCGACCAAATTAAGTCCGTCACGCAAAGGTGTAATCCACATAACATCGGCCATGCTGTAATAAGCGACCAAATCATTAAACGGAAATGTTTGAAAGAAAAATTGCACGGGTGTCCAGCCAACTTTAGCAAAGCGGCCGTTAATTCTTCCCACCACTTGTTCAATCTGCGTCTGTAGGTCTTGGTAAATAGTCATCTCTTTTGCTGCTGGAACACAGATGGTTAAAAGAGTCACTTGACCTTTCAGTTCGGGATGTTGGGTCAGTAGCAGTTCAAAAGCTTCCAGTTTTTGCAAAATTCCTTTGGTGTAATCTAGCCTTTCAACCGATAAAATTAATCGGCTTTTACCTAAGGCATTTTCCAATGCTTTGGTTTTGTCTAAGAATTTGGGGTTATCCAAAGCTCTGTGGATACGTTTTAAGTCGAGTCCGACAGGCATTGCGCCCAAATGAATATCTCGACCATTAACCTCAATGAGCGTTGTCATTTCGTCAACACCCACAGCACAGCCGTAGGTTAAAAAACGAGGGGCACAGCTGTTGCGTTCTTTAACGGTCAACGGCGTTACACCTTGGGCGACATCTAAAAAGTTTTCTGACTGACGAGGAATGTGAAAACCAACAAAATCACATTGTAATAAACTGCCAACGATATCTCGTCGCCAAGGCAACACATTAAATACATCTGCCGACGGAAAATACGTATGATGGAAAAAAGCGATTTTTAAATCTGGTCGCAGTTCTCGTAAAAAAGCGGGAACCATCCAAAGATTGTAATCGTGAATCCAAACCAAGGCCCCATTGGCGGCTTCTTTGGCAGTTTGTTCGGCAAATTTTTTGTTTACCTTTAAAAATACTTTCCAGTGATCTTCCCGAAAAGTGGCTTGTTCCCAAAATGTGTGTAAAGTTGGCCAAAAAGCTTCTTTCGAAAATTGCTTATAGAAAATATCCACTTCGTTTTTACTGAGCGTGACCCTAGATGCAGTTAGGTTAGGGTAGAGCTCATCATCGACGGTGGTCTTTGCTTGATAATTCTCAACTTCATCTGCAAGCGTCGTCCAGGCAATCCACGAGCCTTTTTTGCCGTCACTAAAGAAACTTAACAACGTAGGAATAATACCGTTAGGTGATTTAGGGTTTCGCTGTTTAACCGCTCCGTCATCAATAAATTCTTCAAACGGCAAACGGTGATAAACAATAACTAACTCTGCTTCACCTAAAAAAGCAGATTGTTGATTTGATGAAATGGCTTTTTTTGCGTTCAAAAATCCAAAATGATCAATAGCTTCGATAATGCCTCCGCATCCAGATGCGGTTGCATGATAGACATTATCGTAGCCATCGGTCTGTTGGAGAAGTTCTTTTTCTGATTTACCCACACACACGCCCATAAATCCATGCTCATACATAGATAAATCGTTTAATGTGTCACCGGCTACTAAAATATCGTCTTTTGGTATTTCTAGGTGTTCAGCTAGGGCTGTTAGTGTTGCACCCTTGTTAACGTTTTTCGGTAAAAAATCCAAGTAACGACCGGCGGAGTAGAGTAGATCGCAATCAAAACTCTTAGCAATTTTCTCGAAATCTTCGTGCAACGCCGATGCTTCACAAAAATAAGAACAGCGACGTTCTTGAGGTACGTCTTGACGGACAGCATGAGGGAAATCACTCATAGCCTGTTCAATTTTCCACTCTCCAGGCCAGCGTGAATTTATATCGGATTGAATTGGTTGTATGGGTTGCAGTGTTTCACCGTTAACTACGGTCGCACCAACATCGCAAATAATATAGTCGGGCTGAGGTATGGTTGGATCGGATAACAAGGGTAAAACCGATTCAAGCCCACGACCGGTAACAAATGCCAAATCGATATCAGGGTGAAGAGAAATAAGTTGGTACAACTGGTGTCGTTTTTCTGAGTCTCCTGCTAAAAATGTACCGTCTAAATCAGTGGCAAGTAACATTTAAGCCTCCTACAGCTATTTGAGTATTTCTGTACTTCAGAAATATGAATACAAAATAGTATTCGATTTACGCAATAAAAATTTTTCTTTGGCTACTGCAGAATTTAAACAATCGCAGTATTTAAAAAGATCCTATCTTTTAAGTTAATAATGCTCTTAGTGATCTGAGATATGTTTTTGGTTGTTCCGTGTGTCGAGCTCATCGGATTCAAAATCAGTATTTAGCTCGGAATTATTTGGTTCTCTCAGTTCAGTTTGATCAATGTCTAGATTTTCATCGGTTTCAGTTGGGTTGTGACTTATATCATTGCCGCCCCATACCGAGGTTGAGTCTTCGATAATTTCTCCGTCTTCGTTTTGTTCTGGCGGCAACATCTCAAATGCCATGGGCGATGTACGAAGCATCGGAACAAAGTCAGCGTTATGATCTTCTGGATTTTCTTGTTTTGAGCGCGCGATAAACCAATAACTTGAAAGGGCCAATATCGCCAAGGCAACAGACCAAAATATCGGCAGGCTATTTACCCCGAAAATTTCCATAAGTTGGCCAGCTAAAGCAGGGCCCATCATTGAACCAATACCGTTGATTAACAGCAGTTGACTGCTGCCTCCAAGCATATCTTTTGCATCAAGGTGATCGACCAGATGCGCTACCGCAACAGGGTAAATTGCAAAAGCAAGGCCGCCGTAGACAGCAATTACCACAAACATTGCATAGGGCAAACTGGATATCACAGACAACAACAAAGCTACGACGGCAGCCGCAGCGCTGATGATAAAAATAACTTTTCGTCGATCTTGGCCGTCTGAGAATTTACCCAAAGGGAATTGGAAAACAGCACCACCAACAATGGCGCAAGTAACAAAAGTTGCAACAGAAGAACTTTGGAATCCTATTTTAGAAGCATATGCAGCAGCTAGACCCCAAAATGCTCCCATAGCTAACCCGGAAAAAGCAGAGCTCAACACAGCAACTGGAGCCGCTTTAAATACCTGCGATAATTTTATGCGTGAAATATCGGTAACTTCGGGTTGTTTCATTCGAGTCCACGTTATCGGTGTCAAACTCAAACAAATTAAAATACTTGAAATTGCAAACAGCAAAAAAGTAATGGATGGATCGATACGCAGCAACTGCTGGGCGACTGCAAGAGCGCCAAGGTTTACGGTCATATAAATGGCAAACACTTTGCCGCGTTGTTCACTGGGTGTTTGTCCGTTTAACCAACTTTCAATCACTGTATACAAAATAACGAGAGAAATACCGGTAAATACGCGTAATACCATCCATGCGATTGGGTTTACGAATATCTCATGAGCTAACACTGTTGCTGCGGCAATGGCAGCACAAAATGCAAAAGCTCTGATGTGGCCCATACGGCTGATGATTGGTAGGGCTAAGTAGGTACCAACAAAGAACCCCGCAAAATAGCTCGACATGATCAAACCTAGGGTTGTAGAGCTATAACCTTCAATGCTGCTTCTTAACGCTAGAATTGTATTTAATAAGCCTGTGCCAAGTAGTAATAACGCAACTCCGGCGAGAAGTGCGCCAATTGGAATAATTAGTGGAACCATAACAATGTGATTTTTGACAATTTGAGTGGTAAGACAATCAATTCAAAACATGAGTTGACTACGAGTTTTTCTATAGAATAGCTTGAAAAACGCTCTTTCATACTTGAGCACTCTTCAATCTACAACGAACAACTGTTTAGCTCTGCTCGTATACTGGACTGATTATACTTAACCTATAAATGCTTACTACGATTGTTATGAAACAATTACATAAAAAAATTCGTATGCATGTAATGACTAAAGCGATTAACGTGCCAATAAAAATTGTATTTTAATTTTATCTATTAAATGACGAAAAATAGAGTACGAAGTTCTAATTGTGGCGCAAATAGCACTTTAATTTTGTGTTGCAGAGGTTGGGGATGAAAATAAACCCGTCAATATTTGAGATGTTTTTATAGAATTAACCTTCGAGTTGTAAATTTTACAAAAATCATTCTAATTTGAATAAACTGTAATTTCGTCAAAGTAGGTATTCGATGTTTGTGCTTTTCTCAATACTTAATTCCACTTTCAATTGGTGTTGAATGTAAGTGACGTATTGAATTTTTTTAGATGGAGATTTTAAATATTATCATGCAATGCATTTAAAATTTAATATGTCTTATTTATGCTTGTAGCCTATTGTTCGTCATATACAGTAGGCTTATTGATGTTAATTCTCAAATGAACGATATTGCGTACAATTAGCGCTCATTTGGGTGTAAATTTAATCATTTGTCAGTTTTTATGTTTTCTTAGGTTTAGGTTTTCTTAGGTTTAGGTTTTCTTAGGTTTTCTTAGGTTTAGATTGGAGAGCACGTTGAGCGAGATAGAAAAAGTACTGGGTATTTATACCTTATCGAAAAAAAGTCCGACTTTGGCCAATCTAAAACAAGCGCTGCCAGAACCCAGTATCCACGGTTATCAAGTCTGGTCATCAAGTTTTTTAATTATGGATTACCTTAATCAAGATCCGTTAAACAAAGGGTCGAAAGTACTTGATATTGGCTGTGGTTGGGGCATGTTAAGCATATTTTGTGCAAAAACATTTAAAGCAAAAGTTACCTCAGTAGACGCAGACGAGTGGGTTTTCCCTTATTTACGAGTTCATGCTGCAATGAATTCGGTAAAAATAACTACCAAAACTTGTCGATATGAAGATATTGATTCAACTTTATTAAAAAAACAAAATTTCATGGCCGGCGGAGATATCTGCTTTTGGGACGACTTAGTAAATCCTTTGTTTACGGTGATTAGTAATGCCGTTGAAAATGGAGTTGAACGCATAATTATCGCAGATCCGGGAAGATCGCCCTTTATGAAGCTCTCAAAAAAATGTAAGAAAGCATTTGGCGGTAAGTTAATCTCTTGGTCGATTACTTCGCCTAAAAAATACAATGGCTATTTGCTAGAGATAGACAATAGGAAACTCTGATTAACCTAGAGTTTCCCGCGACACAAGGAAGTGTCGCCAATTTCAAGAACTGTAAGTGATTGAAATTGTGAAGAAATTGGAAATCACATTTTCAATTTCTGTCCTCTGATTAAATCATGGATGAGTTAATCAGAGGATCCAATAGAAAGAACAAATAAGTCGATGTAATTTAGTTTTATACTTAGACTTTAAAACAATTACGGAAATGCACTTTTACCGTGAGTTTCGGTAGGCGGGAATGCATCATCGGCCTCTAGAGTTGTAGATTATTGAGTTGTGAATTATTTAAATGGTGCAGAAACTGAAAATCCTATTTTCAATTTTTGCCCTTTATTTAAATCCTGTTAAATCAAGAATGAGTTAATCAAAGGTATTTATCCAGAGAGATACTTATCGTCTAGTCAAGGGTGGAGATAGATACTCATGGTTTGACCCGCTATTTCTGTAACTCAATAAGCTCAAAAAAACCAGAGTCGTTCTCGACAGTATTAAAACCACTGACTATGGTGATTTATCGGAGAATCCGTGTTAACCACTTGTTTTTTAGCAACCATTTTCTAGCAAATAGATCAAACTTACACATGTAAAGTATCACATTCATTTTTTTGTACATTCGAGACGAATTTATTCAGTTAGAGTGATCATTAAACGAGTTTAGTACGTAAATCCGTTTGTTAGATAACACCCTTTTATTTTTTTGATTATTTTTATTTCCGTCAATTTTAAAGTAATGCTTTTTCAAAAAGTATATACCTTAACCATTAAATTATTTTTAAACGTGTACTTTTACTGCAATTATTTTCGTGCCAAGAAATTAATTGTACCATTTTTTATTATAAACACTAAGTTGTGCAGTGGATAACTCTGAAGCAATTATAGAAAACTCTGATTAACCCGGAGTTTTCATCGGCACAACGCTGTGTCATCAATATCGAGAACGGTAAGTGATTGAAATTGTGAAGAAATTGGAAATCGCATTGTCAATTTCTATCTTATGATTAAATCAGAGATGAGTTAATCATAGGTTCTTATAGATTCTCATTCATTATTGTGGTTAGGTGTCTTAGCATCGTCGAATTAGAGGTATTTATTCAGAGCCAATCGTTTGACGACGATAAAATCAATTTTTTCTTTAATAAGCAAAATTTAGTCTAGACTGACGTTAACGACCTTAAGGAAGGTTTTATTTTCATGACCCATGAAATACTGATCATTGGTGGCGACGGTGATCTAGCTTTACGTAAGCTTTATCCGGCGTTATTTGCTTTAGAAGTAGCTGATCAGCTGATTGATGTGGGGAAGATTACTGGCGTGTCTCGGGCGCTGGCCAGTAGAGAAGATCTTCTGGAACGTATGTTGCCTTGGCTTAAGTCACAAGCAACGTTTTCTGAAACAGCTTGGCTGCGTTTTCAGGACCGGATCACCTGTTTACAAGGTGATGCTACTAATCCCAGCACGTTAGAAATATTCAAACAGAATTGTGATGAAACCAGTTCAGTCATTGTATATTTTGCCATTCCACCGAAAATCTTTGGTGCAGTCTGTAGATCTTTAAAAGAAGCAGGACTTGCTAAACCAAGTACACGGCTGGTAGTAGAAAAACCACTAGGTTCAAGTTTGGAGACGTTCCTTGGCGTAAACGCAGAGATGCGTAATGGATTTTCAGAAGATCAGATTTATCGCATAGATCACTATTTAGGTAAGGAGCCAGTACAGAATTTATTGGCATTGCGTTTTGCGAATATCATGTTTGGCGCGGTTTGGAGTAATAACTTCATTGATCATATTCAGATAACCGTTGCCGAACGCGTTGGATTGGAAGGAAGAAAAGACTTTTATAATGATATCGGTGCACTTCGCGACATGGTGCAAAATCATCTTCTACAGGTTGTTTGTTTGGTAGCGATGGAGCCACCAGCAAGTCGTGATCCGTTTATGATTCGCGCCGAAAAACTCAAAGTTTTGAAGTGTTTGCGGCCAATTACTGCCGATAATGTGAAAAAATCTACCGTACGCGGCCAGTATACAGAAGGCTCGGTCAAGGGTGAGGTTGTTCCTTCGTATAATGAGGAACTCAATTCAGCCGATAAATCGGACACTGAGACATTTGTGGCGCTGCGCGCCGAAATAGATAACTGGCGATGGGCGGGAGTACCGTTTTATTTGCGCACTGGCAAGCGTATGCAAACCCATAAGTCCGAAATTTTGATTCAGTTTAAACCACCAAAGCATGTAATTTTTGGAGCAATGCACGAAATGAGTCCAAATCAGTTGCGTATACAGTTGCAGCCTGACGAGGGTATTACGTTGCATTTTTTACGTAAACAACCAGGGCTTGAAGAGTTAACACTTGAAGAAGTGGAATTGAATCTAACAGTCCCTGAAGCAAGAAAAAAATACAGTTACGACGCTTATGCTCGATTAATGGTCGAAGTATTAAAGGGTGATCAAACCTTATTTGTAAGCGCAGAAGAAGTTGAAGCCTCTTGGCAATGGATTGATCAAATCATTGAACAATGGCAAAAAGCGGGCATGAAAGTTCAGTCATATGCAGCCGGCACGGCAGGCCCGGTCGATGCTGCTGTGATGATGGCCCATGACGACCGTCACTGGAGCACTTTAGAATCATGACTTTTGAATTTAACGAGTTTAACAGCCGCCACGAATTAGAAATAAATCTTACCGAAAAGGTCGTAGCGTCACTTACAGCTGCCATTGAAAGCAAAGGTGTAGCGACTTTGATTCTATCCGGTGGGAACACGCCACAGGCATTTTTACACAATCTATCCGAACAGGATTTAGATTGGTCCAGTGTGTATGTCACCTTGGCCGATGAGCGTTGTGTGATGGAGTCTCATCCCGACAGTAACGCTGGCATGGTCAAACGAACTCTAATGCAAAATCTCGCAAAAGAGGTAAATTTTGTACCCTTATACATTCAGGGCGAATCGCAACTCAATTGTCATCAACGCTTTATTAATCATCGAGTTTTATGTGAAACCTATGACGTCGTTATTTTAGGTCTTGGTGAAGATGGACATACAGCATCGATATTTCCGAAAGCCATTGAACGCGATCAAGCGCTTAACATTGATACCATGTTTAATGTACTTTTAACCAATCCAGTTACCGTTAAACCATTACGATTGACCCAAACCAGAAAACGTTTGTTAAACACTAAAAATCTACTGTTGCATTTTGTCGGTGAAACCAAGAAAAATATCTTTGATTTAGCAGCTCGAGAACTTAACCCTAATTTACCTATCAGTTATTTTATTCATCAAAAAATAACGCCTTTATCAGTTTATTATTCACAGTCGTAATAGGAAACTCTGGTTAACCTAGAGTTTCTCGCGACACAAGGATGTGTCGCCAATTTCAAGAACGGTAAATGATTGAAATTGTGAAGAAATTGGAAATCGCATTTTCAATTTCTGTCCTCTGATTAAATCATGGATGAGTTAATCAGAGGTTCCAATAGTTTTTTATTAGCAGTTGAATTAATTATTGATAAAAAATAGCGTAAGCCTAGCAGTCAGTCGCTCTGCAAATTTACGTATTGAATGGTGTGGTCAAAATACTAAATGAATTACGAGACTATTCAGCGAGTAACGTAATTCATTATTCAGAGAAGTCATCGATCTCGACAAGAATATCTTTGGCGAACGCAAAATGCATTGTAGAACACGCCGCCAAGAAAAACTGTAGTTCTGAGATTTAACCTATAATGCCGCGTCGAGTTCTGACTGTGGACAGTTTAAATTTGCTCTCAGTATTTTTCTGAATTATTTCCCAATATCAGTTTTGACCCAACAGGAGCAGTTTACCTACAAAAAACGTTGTTTGTGTGATCGATTATTGGATAGGAATTTCTGCCACCTGACTAATACATGGATGCGTTAATCAAAGGTTCCGATAATGTCAAAGATGGAATAGATATTTACGACGAGTTAAAAACTACTGAATTATCAAATGCCGCATGTGCCTTTAAAAGGCCACGACAAGTGTCTTTAAAAGGCGGTAAATAAATTGAGTTTATTTATTGCTATCGAATTCAAATGCCCAATATTTTTGCATTTCTAAGAACATAAACGAGGCCGACCAAGTAATTAATACCAATCCACAAAGTGCTTCGATGCCCGATAAAAATCGAATAGGACCAAAGGGTTCGATATCGCCCGTTCCTAAAGAAGTGAAATTGGTCAATGAATAGTATGCGCAATCGAGTAACGAACCATCAAAATTACCACGCAACTCGCCAATACCATCGTATTGCAATAGTCCATAATAAAACACAGCAAAAACCCAAACTTCTATGGTATGCGCTGTCATATTACCAAGTACACCTAGAACTATTTTTAAGCGAGGTCGAACGGCGAGTAGGGGTAATTTTTTAAATAAAAATCGTAAAATTTCGTAATGAATAATAACCGTAAGAGAAACAACAATACTATTGATCAGTAAAATTAACACGATTTAACGATATTTCTTCTAAATTAGTTTAAATGCCCATTTTTCCCAAAATATCCATAACTTCACGAATAAGTCGCGCTGCATCAGGATGATCGGTTTCTAGCTCGGCAGTCTTTTGATTCCAATGTTCAAGTAATCCTTCGTCGAGGTCCGTACTAAGAACGGGTTCGTTCATTTTTGTTAAAACTTCGTCGATGAGGTTTAAATGCTGATCAGTTTGAGCGTGTACTAATGCTTTTTTTTCCGCTTCTAAGGCTGCTTTCAACTCAATTAAACTATCGTTATTGTTGCTCATAAGTAAAACTCCGGTCTATCACTTATTTTAGCGGTAGATTATCAGAAATTACCACACCGTGCTTGGCTTTGGTTAAATGATTCTAAACCAAGCGACTCCGATTTTATGGTCACATTCACAGGTCTTGATAGAATTCAAAGCTTAGATAGAGAGATTCTTAAGAATAAAACTGAATTAGATGTGCGAGGATTGTTTGTCGGTTTTGAGGTTACGAATTATTGAAGTGCATTAACGAAAAAGGCCGCAGTTACGCGGCCTTGAAGAATACATTGGATTATTTCTGCAACAGGTTCTCAGAAGCATCTTGCCAAAGCTTTTCGGAATTTTGCGTATTGTGGTCAAGTTTATCCGGATTAAATGGCTCTGGATGATAACGCAGGTATTCAGATATTACATTTCCCCAAGATTGCTCAATGGTTCTGCGAATACGAATACTGCGGCGGCTACTTTGGAATAGCTTGGCTTGGATATCGGGAGTAGGGTAGATGGTAGGATCGTTTTTGATCTCGTCATCTACATACTGAAGTGAATTAGTAACGGCATTTGCATACCAAATGTAATTGGTATTTTTTGCAGCAATTTCGGGACGAAGCAAAAAGTCGATAAACTTAAGCGCGGCGTCTTCGTTACGAGTTAATTCGGGAATGGCCAGCATGTCTACCCAAAAAACTGTGCCTTCTTTTGGAATAACATATTTGATTTTGACACCGTTATCAGATTCTTCGGCATTAGCCATGGCTTGGAAAATATCACCACTCCAACCAATAGCAACGCAAATCTTACCGTTAGAAAGATTGTCCAGAAAATCTGCGGAATCGAATACGTTCACGTACTGAGACAATTGTTTGAAAAAGTCACCAGCAACATTTAGGTAGTCTGAAGTTTCTTCAGAATTGGGGTCTTTTTTCAGGTAATTTAAACCAATTGAAAGCATTTCTGTGGGTTCATCTAAGAACGATACACCGCAAGCACTCAATTTTTTTAGATTTTCGGGTTTAAAGATTAGGTCCCAGGAGTTTACCGGCGCATTAGGTCCAAGAATTTTACGGACCTGCTCTACGTTGTAGCCGAAACCGGTTGTGCCCCACATATAAGGTACGCCATGGGCGTTTTCGGTATCGAGTTTTGCAATATTTTTTAAAAACGTTGGATCAAGCTCGCTGTAATTTTTTAATTTACTTTTGTCGATCTGTCTAAATAATCCGCGCCGAAGTTGCTTGGCCATAAAATCAAGGGAAGGTACCACGACATCGTAATTGCCGCCGCCAAGGTTGATTTTTTCTTCAACTTCAAGATTACTGTCATAAGTATCATAGATGACATCGATACCAGTTTCTTCTTCAAACTGACTGACAACGCCTTCGCCGATGTAATCACTCCAGTTGTAGACTCTCAGAGTGTTGGAATCATCTTGAGCGATTGTGTTTAAACTTATCGAGGCTAAAAAAGTAGCGGTTAAAAAACCTAGCTTCCTCATGTCGTTAAATCTCCTTGCGCGCAATTTAAACCCTTTTATGCCTACTAGAGTAATATTTGCTCAAGTTAGCGGGAATATATGGATTTTTACGGTTTAATGTTTGACGGACTTCAAATAAATTCGCGAAAACGCGATACTCTAGCGTATATTTTTTAGGGTGCAATGATTCTTTAAAATGTTTTTGATTTTTTGATTGAATAATCAAAAAAATATAAATTTTTCAGAGTTAAATTCCACGATCAACGAAGAGATCCTTTACTCACACGACCGGAGCCTATTTGTACGTTATTTTTGTCTAGTGTGAATAATAATCTGGAACGTTTTCGATATCACGCAGAGATTAATCGATCAAAGAACTGGCTAATAAGCACTTTATGCAGTAGTTTTACGTATATATGCTAAGACTGACAGTATAGCTACTTTTAAATAACCACAAACAGCAACAATTACTTATTGTTATTTTGGTATTTTGCCCTAAACATCTAGAAAACCGCCAACGCTATAGCGTTTGGTTATGAACTGCTGGGAAACATTACCGCTCAAGTGTTCGTTTAATGTTCGACGAGAAAACAGCAGAAACACGTAAATGGAAAGAGAATTTTGCCCAGAAAAAAAACTGTAGATAAAAACAACAATTCTAATAGCACATCAATACCCGCGGTCGACCCTCACGCTACCCGCGAGGCCGAACGCTACGAAAATCCCGTCCCCAGTCGCGAATACCTACTTGAAGTAATAACTAATCATCAGGGCCCCATTACCCACGAGCAGATGTGTGAGGTTTTGGCGATTACCGATGAAGATTTAGTCGAAGGCGTTCGCCGGCGTTTAATTGCTATGAGCCGCGATGGACAAATAATCAGTAATCGACGCGGCGCGTTTGGCGCACTCAGTAAAATGGACTTGATTCGCGGACGCGTTCAAGGGCACAAAGATGGTTACGGTTTTGTTATCGACAATGAAGGCGGTGAAGACGTCTATTTAGCCAATCGCCAAATGCGCGCAGTATTTGATGGCGATGAAGTAGTAGTTCGTGCCGACCGACGCGATAGACGTGGCCGTAAAGAAGGTACCATTGTTGAAGTTATAACCCACAACACGACGCAAATTGTCGGTCGCGTTTTTAGCGAGTCTGGAATCCATTTTGTACGCCCAGACAATCCTCGACTGACCCACGACGTTATGGTAACCAAAGAAATGCTCTGCGGTGCTAAGCGCGGTGAGTATGTTGTCGTAAAAATTCTACAACAGCCCAGTAAAGACAGTTTGCCCACTGGTGAAATCACTGAAGTGCTAGGCGCCCATATGGCACCGGGCATGGAAATCGACGTAGCAATAAGAAGTCACGGTATTCCGAGCATCTGGCCTTCAGATGTATCTGCCGAAGCCGAATTGTTACCCGATGAGGTCGATGATCTTGATAAGCGTAAACGCGTTGATTTGAGGCATTTGCCTTTTATTACTATTGATGGCGAAGACGCTCGTGATTTCGATGATGCGGTGTACGCGGAGAAAAAACGCTCGGGCGGATGGCGATTGTTTGTTGCCATTGCCGATGTGTCTCACTATGTAAAACCTAACAGTGCCTTAGATCGAGAAGCCATCAACCGTGGTAATTCCGTTTACTTTCCCGATTTTGTAGTGCCGATGCTTCCCGAGGCATTATCAAACGGTTTGTGTTCGCTCAATCCTCACGTCGATCGCTTGTGTTTGGTTTGCGAAATGACGGTAAGTGCACAAGGCAAGGTCAGTGGTTTCCAATTCTACGAGAGCGTTATTCATTCTCACGAGCGCTTAACCTATACCAAGGTTGGGCAGATGATTGACCAGAAGAGTGATATCAATAGCGGTATCCGTAAACAGTATCATCACGTCGTTGGGGTAACCGACGAGCTTTATCAGCTCTATCTAAGTCTTCGTACAGAAAGAGATCAACGCGGCGCGATTAATTTTGAAACCGTTGAAACTCGAATCTTGTTTGATCAAAACCGAAAAATTGAAAAGATTGTTCCTGTTCAACGCAACGACGCACACAAACTCATTGAGGAGTGTATGCTCTGCGCGAATGTTTGTGCAGCAAAACTGCTTGAAAAAGTCGAGTTAGAATCATTATTTCGCGTTCATGAAGGGCCTTCTGACGAAAAGCTGGAAAATCTTCGAGAGTTTCTTGCCAGCAACGGTATTTCCATGCGTGGCCGAGGTAAGCCTAAACCTTCGGACTATCAAACCATTTTGGATTTGATCAGTGATCGACCCGATGCGCATCTAATTCAAACAGTAATGCTAAGAAGCATGTCGCAGGCGAAATACCAGCCCGATAATCAGGGCCACTTCGGTTTATCGTATGGTTCTTATACACATTTCACGTCTCCCATTCGTCGCTATCCAGACTTATTGGTGCACCGTGCGATTCGGTTCTTGTTGCGTAATAGTGCCGATGCAGCGGCATACGTCGAGTTAGCACCGAAAAATTTAAAGTCCATCAAAGGCGCCGCAAAACTCAAACGTGAGCAAATCTATCCTTATGACATGGCTGCTATGCTGCAATTGGGCGAACAATGCTCTCTTACAGAACGTCGTGCCGATGATGCAACGCGAGAAGTGGTAAGTTGGCTGAAGTGCGAGTATCTGCAAGATCGTGTCGGCCAGGAGTTCGAAGGTATTGTTAGTGCCGTAACCAATTTTGGCTTATTTGTTGAGCTTAAAGATCTGTACGTAGAAGGTTTGATTCATGTAACGGCGTTACCTGGCGACTATTATCACTACGAACCCGCACATCACCGTTTAATTGGCGAAAGAACGCGCAAAGTTTTTCGTTTGGGTGACGAGCTAGCGGTTAAAGTTGTTGCCGTTAACTTAGATGAGCGCAAGGTAGATTTCGAATTAGTGCGAGAAAAATCTACCGGTAAGAAGAGCACTAAAATCAGCCCCAAAGCGAAACTACTCGCTGGCATGAACTCGCAAGGGCGCCAGAGTAAATCTGGTGGAAAAAAGCCGGCAGCTGCGGCTAATGGTGCCCGAAAACGTACAGCCAGCCAGACGCCAACGAGCGATTCAAGAGCGCTGAAAAAGAACCTAATGGCCCAGGCGCGTCAAGAACAAAAGCAAGCTGCTGAGATCTCAAAAGACTCATCTTCAGAAAGTCGCACAAAGCCTAAGCGGGCAACCCTGCAATTGAGCAATTTTGTAGACACAGCTCCCGACGGTCGGAAATCTAAGTCGTCAAAACGGCCAGCCGTGGCCGCAAAGGCAGGCCAACCCAAAAAGTCCTCGGGTAAGAAAAAAACGTCAAATGCTAAAAGCACGGTTAAAACAGGTAGAAAACCAAAGTCGTGAATCCTTAAGTGGCTCAATATTGAGGTCGTCTACTCACTTTGGGAGCCACTTATTCCTGCAATTAACGGTCAATTTGCGGACTTGGATTAACAGATTCTAATCTGCCTACGTGGCCTTGTTTTAATACCGAATTGTTTCAGATACGAATTCAATTAACAGCTTGAGCAAAAAGTCTTTAAAATGCGCGCTTTACTGCATTGAGAAGAGAATTTGCTTTGTCTAATTTAGAATCCGTTTTTGGATTGCACGCTGTTCATTCGTTGCTCAAATCCGCTCCACATAGGGTGGTAGAACTTCGTGTTCTTAAAGATCGTAATGATCGTCGTATTCAGCAAATTTTAAGTCTTGCTGAGCAAAATGCCATTCCTGTTCAAACGCTTAAACGCGCTACTTTAGATCAGCAAATTGATGGTAATCATCAAGGCGTTGTTGCACTCGCCAAACCCGGTGAAACCTACGACGAATCACGTCTAGGCACCTTATTAACGGCTGTTGGTAGCAGAGCATTGTTCTTAGTGCTCGATGGCGTAACGGATCCTCATAATTTGGGCGCGTGTTTACGAAGTGCCGAAGCCGCGGGTGCTCATGCTGTAATTGCGCCTAAAGATAATTCTGCTTCACTAAACACCATTGCCCGAAAAGTCTCCAGCGGCGCTGCGGATACCATTCCGTACATCACGGTAACTAACCTAGCTCGTACTTTAAAATCTTTACAAGAACAGGGCGTTTGGGTGATTGGGGCGGCAGGCGAAGCAGAGACGGAATTATATTCCATGGATCTCTCAGGCTCCGTTGCCTTGGTAATGGGCGCAGAGGGCAAAGGGCTGCGTCGTCTAACGCGCGAGACCTGTGATTATTTAGCAAAACTGCCCATGGCCGGTGAAGTGTCTAGTTTGAATGTTTCAGTTGCCGCAGGAATTTTTCTGTTTGAGGCTGTGCGCCAACGTCGATAAGACTAAATTTTTTTATCTTGCGGTATTAGTCAATAATTCGTCTATTGATAACGCTAACCTTTAGAAAATATGCACGGTAGTCGAAGTAGCTTGTGATTTTGAATCAGCATATCAACATGAATAGCAACACATTAACGTTAAAATCGTATATCTGGGTAAACCCTTTTAGAAATTTAATCGTCTAGAGATAAAACCCAAAGTCATAAAACAAAATTGTTTTTTCGAATGTGCTTATATCACCAAAAATAAATACATTTGTCCTAAAACGATCACTGAAATTTGATTTTGGATTTTAGATGGGAGCGAGAGTTAGTTATTTGCACCGATAGCATAGGTTCAATCTAATAAACGCTCGTGATTAAGAGGAATCGTTTATGTTGATTTCTACGTTTAGATCTCGATAACGTCGATTTTTATTATCAAGTTATCAATACAAAACGATTTCGTCGATGGGGTACACAAGACCTTACTTGTACTCATAACTTACTCACTTAATTATCAAGCCTTACGACAAGGCTAAATGGAATCACCGTTCGTAGTATAACGTTTTGAACATTGGAGTTATAAACGCAGTGACTACAAAAATGGTTAGTTACTGCGTCTGTCTATAAATTGGGAATATTATGAAATCTTCGGGATTAAAAAAATTTTTTAAGATCGCAGTACCTGTTTTGATTATTGTGGGTGGTTGGGGTTTATCCAAAATAATCGTTGCTGTGGCAAGCCCAAATGAAGAATCTACGGTTATTGATTCAATACCCACCGTTAAAGTGGAAAACGCCGTCGGCGAAGACTATCAGATGGTACTTACCGCTCATGGCGAAGTTGAGCCCATAGAAATCACACAGCTTTCAGCCAAGGTTTCGGGTGAAGTAACTAGCTGGCACGAGAACTTCATTGAAGGTGGACTGATTCAACGTGGAGAGCTGCTTTTTACCATCGAAAAAGATCTGTATGAAGCCGCTGTTCTGCAAGCTGAGGCCGCTTTAATTTCCGCCGAGGCTGCTTTAATAGAAGAAGAAGCTATGGCCGATGTTGCTCGTGATGAAGCCAAGCGTAATCCAAATAAAAAATATACCGACCTGTTTCTGAGAAAACCGCAAATTTTAAGCGCAAAAGCCGCGGTTAAATCGGCAGAAGCGCAACTCAAAGCTGCCAAGCGCGACCTTGCCAATGCTGAAGTGTACGCACCCTTTGATGCATTGGTTGTTGCCCGTGATATCGGCGTTGGCCAGTTCTTGATTGCAGGCTCTTCGGTTGCAACAATTTACAACATTGAAAGCGCAAAAATTGTGGCACCAATCCCAGGATTCGACAGTGTCTTTTTACCAGAAAGCTTAAATGGCACACCTGTTTCGGTCTTTGATCAAGGATTAAAGGGTGTTGAACGTAACGGTTTTATCAAACACGATTTAGGCGTTGTCGACCAAGACACACGTATGTCGAGTTTGGTCATTGAAGTGAAAGATCCTTACAGTATTGATTCTGGTCTTCCGGTTTTAAAATTTGGCAGCTATGTTTCTGTGCGGTTTGCCGGTAAAACGCTGCCACATGTTTATAAGTTACCGCAAGATTTGGTCAACAATAAAACGGTATGGGTGGTAAACAGTGATCTTCAACTAGAGCCAAGAACCGTTCAAGTAATTCGTGAAGAAGATAAATATTTTATTATTAATTCTGGCCTTACCGATGATGATCGAATTGTCACTACACCACCGGAGTACCCACAAAAAGGAATGCCGGTAAAAATTCAGGATTCAACACCAGAAAGCCCAGAAACCGACTCGCAAACCAATCTGAGTTCCCTCTAAGTTAATCACGGGATTTTACAGACATGACTGATATTCAAGACAGTAATTACTTAAGTGATGTCGAAAGCGCCGCAGCCTTTGAGGACTCAAAAAAAGGTGTAATCGGTTATTTCGCTCACAACCCCGTCGCTGCAAATTTGCTAATGGTGACGGTCATTATTCTTGGCTTATTTAGCTATTTCACTCTGCAACGGCAGATGTTTCCTAACATCGAAACCAACAGAATCGAAATTCGGGCTACCTATCCGGGCGCTTCTCCGCGTGAAATCGAAGAAAGTATTCTGGTTAAAATAGAAGAATCTTTAAAAGACGTAACCGAAATTGAACGCAGTATTTCTAGAGCGTTTCGAAGCAGCGGTTCAGTTTCTTTAGAAATTGATAGCGAAGAAAGTCTGACAGACGTTCTAGACAAGGTAAAACTGCGAGTCGACGGAATTGCTACATTTCCTGCGGCAATGGAACCTTTAGTTGTTTACCAACGCGAATTCCAACAGCCTGTACTTGATTTATCGTTGGTGGGTGATTTACCTGTTTTCGAATTAAAACCTATTGCGCAAGAAATTCAAGACGAACTGCTGCAATTATCAAACGTAGCTTTAGTGGAATTAAACGCGCCAGAGTATGAAATTGGTATCGAAGTTCCGCCTGAAACTTTACGTAAATAATTGCAGATGTTGCGCAGGCTATTCGCGAATATTCCACCAATATTTCTGCCGGTGAATTACGAACCGGTTCGGGAATTATTTCGGTGCGGGTTGAAAATCAAGCCTACCACGGTGAAGACTTTTTGGATATTCCCGTAAAACTGGGTGCCAACGGTGCCAAAGTATTATTGGGCGATATCGCTGTTATTAAAGACGGATTTGAAGAAGGTGAAAATTACTTCAAATATTCCGGTCTTAACGCGGTACATATGAATGTAAATGCAACGAAAACACAAAGTGTTGAACACGTTGCCGACAGCGTTTACAAATACATTGAAAAGAAAAATGCCGAATTACCCGAAGGTATCGAGCTAAAAGTTTTGGTTGATGTAACCTATTATCTGGATGCCCGTTTAAACATGATGCTTGAGAATTTAGCACTGGGTGCTGTTCTCGTGATGATTATGTTGACCATCTTTTTGCGATTTAAACTCGCATTGTGGGTAATGGTAGGCTTGCCAATTTGTTTCCTTGGCGCATTACTGTTAATGCCATTGCTGGGCGTAACCATCAATATTGTGTCTTTGTTTGCCTTTATTATGGTGTTGGGTATTGTCGTTGACGATGCCATTGTAATTGGCGAAAGCGTATATACCGAAATTGAAAAAAATGGCGGCGGTGTAGTTAGTGTTGTAAGAGGTTCACGTAAGGTGGCAACACCTGCAACATTTGGTGTATTAACCACCATGGCTGTATTCGCGCCATTTACCTTGTCATCCGGCCCCGAAAGCGCGTTTTTCTTCGGTATTGCCGTGGTTTCAATGTTGTGTTTGTTCTTCAGCTTGGTCGAATCAAAACTGATTTTACCTGCACACTTGGCACACACTCATTTTACACCGCCTAATCCTAATGGTTGGCGAGCAAAATTTAATAATCGATTCAACCATTTTGTAAACGTTAAATATAGAAAAGTTGTTGAGTGGTGTACTCGTAATCGTTGGCCGGTTTTCGCAAGCCTGATTGCGTTTTTTATCATGAGTTTAGCGCTTGTTACTTCAAACCTCGTGCGTGTTATTCCCACACCTCAGGTGCCTCATGATTTTCCAAGTATTGTCGTAGAAATGAATGAAAACTCTTCCGACGAAGCTATCGTGGAAGCGCTACAAACCATCGAAAAAGTGGTTTGGAACGTAAACCAAGAAGTTATTGAGGAATATGGTCGTCCTGTTGTTCGAGATGTTTTAGCGTTCAATATCTCTCGTGACGAAGGTCGTTTGTTGATTCCTTTGGTTGACGAAGAAGTTCGAGATTTAAACGCATTTGATCTTTCTCGCAAATGGCGTGAACAAATGCCGGTTATTGCAGGTATGCGTTCGGTAAAAATTCTCGATGATGTTAACGATCAAGACGATGGCAACAACGAAATTGCTTATTTGTTCTACGGAGCGGATATCAATGAATTAAACGCTGCTGGTCGTGAATTTATGAGCATGCTAAGTCAACAAACCGGCGTGTTTGACCTAAGCTCAACTATCGATCCAGCATCAAAAGAAGTTCAACTAAGATTACTCCCGGTTGCTTACGATCTAGGTTTAGACCTAGCGGACATCGCGAATCAAGTCGGTGTGAGTTTTTACGGTGGTGAAGCGCAACGAGTTATCCGTAATGGCGACGAAATTCGCGTAATGGTGCGTTATCCAGAGCTCACCCGTGAAGCGTTTTCTTCATTAAAATACACGGTAATTAAAACGCCCGCTGGCCGAGAGGTAATGTTAGGTGATGTTGTCGAACTGATTGAAGTTCAGGGTATCAGCTACATTCGTCGTGAAGGTGGTTATAGAAGTGTATATATTGGCGCCTCTATCGACGAACAAGTAATTGAACCGAGCGAAGTGGGTAAAAATATTCGCGAAAACATTTTGCCCGAGCTATTTAAGAAGTTTCCCAATGTTAAATCTAAACTCAGCGGTGATTTAGAAGAGCAACAAGCGCAGCAAATTGAGCAAGTGGCGTTCTTTTTCACAGGGTTGTTGTTGGTATACATTCTTTTAGCGATTCCGTTAAAGAGCTACTCTCAGCCACTCATTATTATGTCGGTAATTCCGTTCAGTATTATCGGTGCACTATGGGGCCATTTCTTTATCGGCTTAGATTTAAGTACCATGTCAACCTTCGGTTTAATTGCCGCCGCTGGTGTTGTCGTTAACGATAGTTTGGTAATGACGGATTATGTCAATCAGTTAAGAAAAGAAGGCGTTAGTATTGCAGATGCTGTTATTGAAGCTGGTTGCGCGCGTTTCCGAGCGATTACGTTAACTTCGATTACAACGTTTGCTGGTGTAATGCCGATTATGTTTGAAACAAGTTTACAAGCAAGATTTGTTATTCCCATGGCCGTTGCTTTAGGCTCATCGGTTTTATTTGCGACTGTACTAACCTTGTTGATTGTTCCTTGTTTGTACTTAATCTTGGAAGATATCAAAGCTCTGTTTGGCAAAATATTCGGAGCAATATCTCGTTTGGTTCGAAAAGTACCGGTGAACAATACCAGCGATACACCTACAGAAAAGACCGCATAATCGGTCTTTTCTTAGACTAACTGCCTTTCAAGATAGTACCATTCCCTAGCTAGGAAACTTTACGATATTGGTAAGGTTTCCGAGCTCCTCCTCTTGTTTAATACAGCCTTTTATTCTGCGCAAACTGTATTTTTTATATCCCTAGCGATTTAATTAAGCAATCACCGAGTAGTGGAAACCCTGATTTTTCAGGATCTTGGGAAAACGTCACCTACTTAAAGAAGATATGTCATTAAAGTTGTAGGGTAGGTCATTAACGTTGCGAATGAATTGGAATTGTATAAACAATTTCTGCTCTCTGATTAAACTACTAATTCAATCAGAGACTTCTATATATTGAATAGCGATATCAGAAAAATTTAAGCGTCAATCTCACTTCTTATTGAGCTGCTTTAAATCTTGATTTACCTGTAAAAGTGCTTTCATCGTGTTAGATTGAAATTCTCGCTGATACAAAATCCAAACAACTATGGCTACAGAAATAACAAAAAATATCGGATGAATAAACCAAGATAACGCCGCCATCGAAAAATAATACGCACGTAAACCAAAATTATAGCTGTGTGACGCTTGGTCTATTATTTTAGCACCATGGCGAACCAAAACTTCGTATTCCGACTGATCAGCATCTTTAGAAAATAACGGTGAGGCGCCAATCATTACGCCACTAAAACCAAATTGTCTGAGTGACCAAGTGAACGTAAAAAAGGCATAAATAAAAATAAATGCTAGTAGAAGTAATTTAAATTGAACAAGTTCTGTAGAGTTATCTGCGGAGATATGCATACTCGATAACATATCACTAACCTGATCCGCAGAAGTAAGTGCCGTAACAATACCCGCCAGAACTAAAATGCTGGTACTGGCCATGAAAGCAACATTTTTTTCCAGATTTGATACGATAGATGCATCGGCTATGCGTTGCTCACGTTTAAGCATGGCTTCCATCCAACTCAATCTTAAACTGTGCATGGTTGAAGCAATACAGTGAGACTTTTTGGCCATGTGTCGAGCAAATCTCGCGTAGCCAATCCAACAGGTGAAAAACCAAATCAGACAGCCAAGATTTATCCAGTCGATGTTTTGTAAATTAACGGTGTAATTAGCGATAGTCATTTAATGTGAACAAGTTGTTTGTTGAGTTATAAATAGGCTGACTTTTCTTTATACCAGTCAGCACACAAAAAATTGAAAAAGTTGTCGTTAATTTTTAACAGTTTCAATTGCTTATGGTTATTGAAATTATCGTTATGTCTTTGTTTCGTAAAAATCTCAAGATTAATGAATGTTTCGAATATTTTATAACGAAATCAACTTTTATACCTAATCAACAAAACACCATTATTGCTCAAACACTTACTGTTTCAGTATGAATAATGATTCTCTAACATTGAATACTGACTAAACATCAGAATCGGATTTCTTATGTTTTTCGGCTTCATCACGTGAATCGAGCATGTCAGCGACTTGAGCCGGGTAGGGTTTTGCCCATAAAGGTGGGCGATGATAACGCCCAACGACCGAAGAGAGCGCAATGAATCCGATGATAGACCACAACACCTTTTCGAATTCGAGCACAAAACATCCAAAAAGCACCACTATGATATCCAAAACAAATGTGGTTTTACCCGGATGCCATTTAAAACGTTTTTCTAAAAACAACACCATAATATTGAATCCTCCTAGGGATGACCCGTGGCGAAATAAAATAATAATTCCAAAACCGACCAATAGGCCGCCAATTATTGCCGTCATAAAATCTTGTTCGGTATTGATGTGGAAATACAACCTCAAGATTTCACTGATGCCGCTTAACAATGTAACACTAATGATCGTTCTTAATGTAAACGCCAGCCCCATCTGCAAGAGTGCAAGAATGTAAAAAGGTATATTAATTAAAAAGAAAATTTGACCGAAAGATAACTCGGTAATATTAATTAATATAAGACCAAGCCCCGCGGTACCACTGATCATCAGCTGTGCGGAAGCTAATATGTGAATGCCTAAAGCAACTAAGAAGCAACCTTCAAGAATTGAAAGCCATCGATGAGATTCTTTTAAATAACGCTCTTTACGCGCAGGTGTCATTTTAATTCCTTGGTGCTTGTAGCACTGGTATTTTTGCATGCATCAACAGAACGGATAATTCTGAAGCGCTTATGATGAAGATCAAATCTTCGTCTAATCTATAGCCAATCCTGCCTTAGTTGGGTAGTCGCAGGCGTTGGATTTGACTGAGACGTACTTTTGGTACACCTCTTCATACATATTTGAGGAATCTAAATGCGAAAAATATATAACACTTTTCGAAACCAGAATTAGAATTAAAAGTGGCTATAGCTAAATACGCTAACTTATTAAACCTGTAAGTTTTTCGGCCGATAGACCATTAACTAGCTAAAGCTTCGCTTTACACGCATGTTAAGTAAGTAAGATTTGGATTGATCAATACAGTGAAAAATTTGTTATTGGCGATTATCAATAATAAAAGAGATGTACCGTCAACAATTCGAAGTCTTTAGAAGTATATGAAACTCTAATTAACCTAGAGTTTCTCGCGATACAACGATGTGTCGCCTGTTTCAAGAACGGTAAGCGATTGAAATTGTAAAGAAATTGGGAATTGCCTTTTCATTCTCTGTTCTCTGATTAAATCACGGATGAGTTAATCGGAGGTTTCTATACAACAGTGTGATTGTAAGCCTTTGATTGATAAAGAAAATTGTAAGTAACATTGAATTATTCAACGTGACAAGTAGATGAGCGAGAGAGAATAATGATAAGAAATTTATCTATTCAAAATAGAATGATACTGCAATCGGCGCTGGTAGCGCTTGGCCTTGTGGTATTAATGTTTGATGGGCTTTCTACTTTGAAAGAAACTCTCTACCACAGCCGCACAGCAAGTACAGAAAACGTGGTATCTACAGCGCACAGTATTTTAGAGCGCTATTACAAACTGGAACAACAAGGCACCTTATCTCGCCAGCAAGCACAAGAACAAGCGAAAGAGGCCGTAGGTGCATTGCGCTACCAAGATGGTAATTATTTTTGGATTCAAGACATGAATCTAAAGATGGTTATGCATCCCATTAAATCCGAGCTTATTGGCCAGAATTTATCCGAAATAAAAGATTCGGCTGGTAAAAATCTGTTCGTTGAAATGGATCGTGTGGTGAAAGAGCAAGGAGCTGGATCGGTGTCTTACATGTGGCCCGCCATTGGTTCTCAAGAAATTGTAGGTAAAATCGGTTATGTCATCGGATTTCAGCCATGGCAATGGATTGTAGGTTCTGGAGTTTACACCACCGATATCGAAACTGCATTTTGGAACGAGGCGCCAACCCAAATTGTAATCAGTGCGATAATAATTGTCATAGTTTTATCCTTTTCAATTTATATCAGTCGCTCCATTTCTCTACCTTTGCAATTAACCTCAAGAGCTCTTAAAGATATTGCCGAAGGCGACGGTGATCTAACAAGAAGATTAGATGTAAATGGTAATGACGAACTTGCCGAAATGGCTAAGAACTTCAATGCCATCGTAATAAAAATTGATAATACGCTCGCTGAAGTTGCCCATGCCACAGCCATGGTTGAGACCTCCTCGAAGGAGCTCGACTACAATATGCAAAACAGTAAAGAGGTGTTAGATAAACAACAGAAACAATCAGAGACCGCCGTGCAGGCTATAATGGAATTGGTGCAAACCGTCTCTGAAATTGCTCGAAATGCAGAAGGTGCAGCATCTTCTGCGCAGGAAGCCAATCGCGAAGCCGAGATGGGTCAAGGCGTTGTCGAGCAAGCAAAAGCATCGGTAAATAATCTCGCGGAAGAAGTTCAGCAAGCCGCGATGGTTATTAAAAACGTCAATACCGACAGCCAAGCTATCTCATCCGTATTGGAGGTCATTCGCGGAATTGCCGAACAGACCAACTTACTTGCGTTAAACGCAGCGATTGAAGCCGCTCGTGCGGGTGAGCAGGGCAGAGGATTTGCGGTTGTTGCCGATGAAGTTAGAACTTTAGCGGCAAGAACTCAAAGCTCAACTGAAGAAATTCGATCTATGATTGAATCCTTGCAAAATGGCAGTGAAAAAGCCGTAATCACCATGGACAACGGAGAAAAAACCACGGCCATTACAGTAGAAAAAGCTGCCGCTGCTGGGCAATCGTTATCATCCATAGTTGCGTCGATTAATTCTATTTCAGATTTAAATTTACAAATTGCCAGTGCCGCCGAAGAGCAATCAGCAGCGGTACAAGAAATTGATCAAAGTATTAGCTTGATGGCTAACTACTCTAATCAATCACATTTTGGTATAGAAAAAACCGCCGATACCACCCGTGAGTTGGCAGAGTTAAGCAGTCGCTTACGACAACTCGTAGGGCAATTTAAATTAAGTCGTTGATAGAAATAACCTCTTTCTGTGCCGGTGACAGCGTCACGATATAGCGTTTATCCGAAGGTAAAACTGTAGGTGTAAACGGATAACAGGTGATTAAAGATATTTCATTTTTCGAATCGGAAATTGGAATTCGGCCATCAACCGGTACAGAAACCTCGGTGTTACTAACCGTATACTCAGTCCAAGATCCCTGATCATTTTGTATTCGAACGATATCACCAATTATTAAATGTTCTAAAAATTTAAAATGCGTGTCTTTATGCCCTGCGATAATTCTACTGTGATTAGGTAATGGGATAGAGTGATTAACGCTTACATGGCTAGATACCACAGGTAGATTTTCACCAAATACCTCTTGGTTGGTTACTCGTCCTGGACCAAAGGCCAACGACTGTCCATGCATTCCTTCTAAAATAAGATAATCAATATTCAATTTCGGAACTGTCATTCGAGCGACGGGCCAAGTATCGGCCCAGGACCAAGGTTTAAAAAAATATTCCTTTCGATTTATTGCTGTATTTTCCAGAGTACGACTCCAGGCATTATTCAGTAATAATTGTGCGGTGTAAGCCTTAATCTGTATCCAACCCGCAGAGACAAACATAAAAATACTCGCAAAAAATACCAATAGAGAAAGACCTCTAATTATTCTGTTTCTCGATGACAACATGGTTAACATGAGAGAACCTCTGAATTTTTGCGATTAAAGTTTCGTAATAGTAAGCTTGTGATACTTAAAATAAGGCCGAGCAATATAAACAAATTAGTTCTAGTATCCGTTTGAGGTACCTGTGTCAATTTAAGACCAGCAGGTGTATCGAGTGGTACCGCAGATGTGTACAAAGGGGCTGCGACCGGGCGAGAAATTTCGGTCTCAATAGCAAGCAGACTGGTATAGGCGGTTACCAAATTATGTTTAAGACCTAACTCAATAACCTCAGGCTTTATGGTTGCCTCGGGTTTCCCGACAATTATTTGATCCATTAAGTCTTCAACTTTTTCTTTTGCCCAAAGTTTATCGATACCCGTACGCTTTGGCTTATTTCGGTTAAAGTCCAATATAATTTGTGATTGCCATAGAGTTCCATCTGAAAAATATCCGTGTACGTCTACATTCTCGGCACTTAAAACTCCTTGTTTAGTACTTTTAATTGCCACAACTAAAGGCTCATCTTTGTATAAATCGGTAATTTTTTGTGGCCAAACTTCAACATGATCTGGCCAGTTTATCTGAATGTTTTGTAAAGCCGCGCTTTCTAATTTTTTAAAAAGCTTCTGCATTTGCGTGTTAACCTGTGTAATATCTCCAATGTGAACGTAACTACCTCGACCAAATTTAGCGGATTTTTTCATAAAATAACCATTTGGAGCAGAACCAATGGCTACCGTAAATAAACGTGCTTGATCTAAGCGTTCGTAAATTAACTTTAATAACTCCTGCTCATTGGTTACCGCGCCATCGGTAATAAACACAATTTGCCGTAAATACTTTTCCTCACTGGTTGCGTTAAGAGCAACTTCTAAAGCCGGTCTCATTTCAGTACCGCCATTCGCATCTAAGGTAGAAACAAATTGAATCGATTGTTGAATGTTGCGCGAATCCGCAAATACAGGATGTGAATACAAGGCACGAGTGACAGAATTGAATTCAATTATATTAAATTTATCCGTAGGTTTAAGACGAGATAGTGCGAGATTGAGCGCATTTTTAGCTTGATTAATCGATGCTCCACCCATTGAGCCAGACGTATCAATTATAAAGCTTACCGATCTGGGAATTGTTTCGACTATTTCTGAAGGTGGAACTAGCATCAATAAACCAAAATTGAGGTCCGGCCGGTAAAAGTGTTGGAATTAGCCACTTCGAGTATAACTAACTGAATAATAAAGATTTAATCAACCAGCAACTCAAATGACATTGGTTTAACCTGCTTGGTCAAATCCAGCTCAAAGCTTCCCAATCTGCCCAAGTGCTCGGTATGGTACGGCGAGAATGCGGCCATGAGGTCGCGGGTGATATTGTGGCCCTCCGACTTCAACTGGTTAAACACTTCCGTCATCGCGTTCACGTTGTATAGGATTGTGAAGTTCGCCAGCAAATGATTGTATTTCACGATTTTGCTTTGCTCATGCTTTAGGTTAGCGGGAATTTTTCCGGCATTCGCAAAAAACAACCAACGTGCAAACTCGTTGAACTCCTCACTCTTACAGGTCGCTGCCTGGATCGTTTTGCGTAGATCAACATCGGTGATGTATTCCAAAAGGAACATAGTTCTGACCACTCGCCCGAGTTCGCGGAACGCAAAATACAGCTTGTTTTTCCGGTTCTTGGTGCCGAACCGGCGCAGGATTGTCGAGGCGGTAATTTTTCCTGCTTTAACGGACATAGCTGTTCGCATCATATCCGCATAGTGCTTTTCAATAAGGTCCCACTTGATAGGCTCTTTGAACAAGGACTGAATATGCTTAAGCACCATAGCGCGGTCAGGCTTGTAGAAGCTGAGATCTTTGATATTTCGGATACGCGGCATGAGCTTGATGCCCAGTAGGTACGCCAGGCCAAATACCGGTGTTGATTGCGCCTGCGTATCCCCGTGAACGGTGTCTGGATTAAAATCTGATTCGTCGTTGAGCAGACCGTCCAGGATATAAATCGCCTCGTAGACACCACAGGGGATAAACCGGCTGAACAACGCAATGTAGGTATCTGAGACGTGGTAATAGGCAATGCCGCCATAGCTGCCGTAACGAATATGGTATTCCGATAGTAAATTATCTTCGTAGAGATCCCAGAGCTTGCCATCAGCGGACACACTGTTGCCCGAACCCCAACACTCAATGAGCCGGTATTTCTTGTACTCGCTGTTGATCTTAGCAATCGCTTTATCGAGACGGGCTTCCGTAGTGCGCTTTAAGTTAAGCCATGCAACTTGCTTGCGCGACACACCCTGCACGGATCGCACGGTTTCGGTAGGGCCAATATTGGTGCCGTAACAAAACACCGTCAGAACAAAACGTAACACCGGGTCGCTGATACGTGACTCGAAACCCGACAACGGGCCAAAATGTTTGTTCAAGTTCAACCATTTTTCGACATTAATGATTACATCGAGCAGGTTGATCTTGTCCAAGCGATCGCGCAAGAGCGCTCCAATTTCTTCGACCTCTGGCGAAGGTTGATCCGGTTTTGGTTTACCGATAATCAGGTTCCCGTTTTCTATACGGACCAGTTCATCCTCTGGAAATTGGCTATCAGCTTTCTGGCAGCTCGCCTCCATGGACTCCTTCAGTGTTCTTGCAAATTCAGTATCACCGGCGATAAGTCCTACCTCCTCGCAATAGGTAGGCAGCTGCGCCTCGTATTCTTCCCAGGTGATCATTTGCTCCCGGTAATCATCGAAGGTTTCACTGTAGGGAATGAACAAGTCACCGGTACTCAGTTCTTCGGCGATCCGTTCAAACACACACAGCTCAAAACAGGTTTTATTGACCTCGGTGACTTGCGCTGATTTAGTCGATTTTCCTGTGACCAGTTTCCACCAGCTTTCGCGAATCCAGCGAATGTTGATGACATTTTTGGAGGATGGATCGTTTGGATCACTTTGAATGGACAGGAACTCGGCGCGCCGTTGTTTGTATTTCAAAATAAATTGAAATGCATTCAGCAGATCCTTGTCTTCCGTGGACGAAGCCAGATTGAGTATTTCAATCGTGCGAAACAACGTTGATCGCTGCTTTTTGTAGAGTTGAACCATGAACGGCAAGTAGTTGTTACCCGCGAACGCCATGTAGTGTTCACACATTTGCAGCAACTGATCGCTGTTCTTTCCCAGGACAGGATCAAAAGCTGACACCGATTCGGGTTTATCCAAATAAACCTTGACCGTTCCAGTCAGCACAGAAATCAAATGATCAGTTTGCTTTTGATGGTCTGCAAGGTATTTCTCCAACAGTTTCTGCGCCGAGCGATCCATTTTTAACAGCAGTTTGATAAAAATATCGGCGGCATTATCCAGGGTTCGTGCGTATTGGTGCCGGATTAAAACGATGACCAGAGCGAGTCGCTTGTTCAGCTTTAGCTTCATCAATTCGGCGTAATCCAGGGCCTTGGCCTCGTCGATAAACTGCTGGTGTTTCACCGGTGGCAACCCCAAATCCGCAGGCAGTAGTGTTTGCAGGGAGGTCAGCCATTCCAGGTAGTGGATGTACACATGGATATTGCGAGGAGTTGGGCGTTTCGGTTCATTTTTCAGCGTGCTCCAGCCAAAACCATTCGGCCCGGTGCTGGAACGGAGAATATCCGTGATGCACTGGCGACTTTCAGCCGTCAAAAATTCACACAGTTGACCGTAATACCGGGTGTTGACTTCCGCTCTGGCTGTTTGGCAGATTCGCTCAAGCACGCTGAACGCTGGCAACTCGTATCGCTCCTTGACCAAGTATTCCAACGTGACATTGATGATATCCGGCAGGGCTTCTTTAGTTGTTGCCGCCTCTTGCGCCCAACTCTTTGTTAATCCGGAGGTCTTGGCTGCATCGTAGGGTTTTATATCGAGACAACGTCGAATCAGTTTTACATGACGATCCTTTGCCCCTGACACGTAATAGGTTTGAAGATCCTTGAATGATGCTCTTGAACGACACTGGCTTTTGATGTGTGCGATGATGACGTTTGGAATTTCACCCAATGTGACAAATCTGCCTAATCGTTGGGTCGTCTTTAACTGGATTAGTAATCCCAGAAAGGAAGTGCTCGCCCGTTTGCAATGTTTCACAGCAAACTGCTGCTCTTCCGGTGTCGGTGTGTAGACATCCCCTAACTCGACATGCGTGATATCTGACTTGATCCGCGGATAGGCTGTCTGGTAAATGGCCGCCATCGATCCGCTACTTTGTTAATGGCAGTTTCAGTTGGGACAGTTTTCGCAGGTGGGCTAGTTGCAGGTTTCTGGTCGCCATTTGGTTTTCTCTTAATTTAGTCACACGTCACTCAGCGCCGGATCAATAACGTCCGTGTCCTTGATTGGTTGCGCCGAAGCGAATGGTATGCCCCCTAAGAGAAAGCATACCAATAGCGTTTTTAGGATGTTGTCTTCGTGTGAGTGGCTTGGAGCCGATGAGCAACCTCATCCCAATTAATATTATTGAAAAAAGCATCAATATATTTACCGGCAGCCGCGCCAAAGTCCATGTGATAAGAATGTTCATACATATCCATGACCAACAACGGAACTGTGCCTACCGGGAAATGTGCGTGATCACCCATCCAATAATTTTCCAGCTTATTGAAATGCGTGTTATACCCCAGAACAACCCACCCGGAACCACCGCCCAAGCCTTGAGCGATTTTGCGGAATTCGGTTTCCCAGCGATCAAAAGTACCAAATTGTTTGGCGAAAGCTGAGCGTAATTCACCATCGGCTTTGCCATTACCGCCCAGGTTATCAAAATATAATTCGTGCAAAATGACCGAGCCTGTGCGAATCAAATGCTCCCGCTTGAGATCATTGTAGAGAAACGCTGGCGTGTCGGGGTTTGCGAGTGCCTGACTCAACTGATCATTCACCGCATTCAATGTTTTTACCGAACCGCTGTAATTGTTAGTCCAATGCGACTCGATCAAATTGGCAGAAAGGCCTTTTAATTTTGCGGCATTGAAGGATAAAGGTTTTGGTTTTATTTCGGTGATCATCCAATTTGCTCCTTTAGGTGCTGCCTGAGACGACGATTCAGCTGCGCTAACATTTGATGCCGATGCAATAAGCAACCCTGCGGCAGCGGTCGCACTGGTAGCCAGGAAATCACGTTTGTTTTGGTTAAAATCATTCATTGGTTTTCCTCCGTTAAGTGTAAGCAATGAGTTCGAGCAGATCGAAAGATGACTTAATTAATCCCCATTAACGACACCGCAAGCCCAACAAGCGCCGACATGCCAATCACCTTCATCACATTCATTTTGTAACGAAATAATGCGATACCCGCTGCAACAGCAATTACCGCTGATATCCATTCAAACCGCCCATCAAAGCCTTCTGGCCACAAAATGTGGTAACAGAAAAACAGGGCGAGATTCAAGATCACACCTACCACCGCCGCCGTGATGGCCGTGAGTGGCGCAGTGAATTTCAAATCATTGTGCGTCGTTTCAATAAAGGGGGCACCCGCAAAAATAAAAATAAACGAGGGCAAGAAGGTAAACCAGGTGACAATGGTGGCGGCTACTGCGCCCGCGAGAAATACCATGTCGGTGCCAAATACGGCTTGTACATATCCCCCAATAAAACCGACAAAGGCCACCACCATAATCAGCGGCCCTGGTGTGGTTTCACCGAGCGCGAGGCCATCGATCATTTGCGTGGGCGTGAGCCAACCATAGTGGCCGACCGCACCCTGATAAACATAGGGCAATACCGCATAGGCACCACCGAAAGTGAGTAGTGCCGCTTTGGTAAAGAACCAGGCCATTTGTGTCAGTGTGTGATCCCAACCGAAATAACTCCAAAGTGCAAACAGCGGAACAGCCCAGAGTAATGCACCGGAGATCAAGATCATGCTGAAACGCGACCAGCGGAACATGGCGTGCGCGGGCGTGGGTGTGTGATCATCGAATAACGCGGTGCCGAAGGATTTATCAGCCTTGCCATGGCCACCGCCGCTGTTGAAGTAGTCAGGTAGAAACCGCCCACCCAAATAACCAATCAGTGCCGCTGCAATCACGATGTAAGGGAATGGGATATTGAGTGCAAAAATGGCCACAAACGCGGCGGCAGCAATCGCCCACATCACATTATTTTTCAACGCGCGTGAACCAATGCGATGGGCGGCATGCACGACGATGGCAGTCACCGCCGGTTTGATACCGTAGAACAAACCGGCTACCCAACTTACGTCGCCGTAAGCGATATATACCCACGAGAGTCCAATCAAAATGAAGAGTGATGGCAACAAAAACAGCACACCCGCCACTATACCGCCCCAGGTACGATGCATTAACCAGCCAATGTAAGTGGCAAGTTGTTGCGCCTCCGGACCAGGCAACACCATGCAGTAATTGAGCGCATGCAAAAACCGTTTTTCGCTGATCCAGCGCCGGCGCTCCACCAGCTCCTGGTGCATGATGGCTATTTGGCCTGCCGGGCCACCAAAGCTGACAAACCCGAGCTTTAACCAGAAACGGAAGGCTTCCCAAAAACTGACCGGCGCAGGCGCTTCAACCGGCTGGTGAGCTATTAATTCGGTGGTGTTACTCATGGTGTGTTTCCTTATCTGTAAAAGCAGCCAGTAAGGCATCGAAGACACCATTAGCCGTGGCGATGAGTTGATCGTCGTCATGAATACTGTTGCGCAATCCCCACAGGATTTGCTCCAGCCCACTGGCTTCACTGGGCTGGATACCCCCTACGTCCAGAAAATGCACCAAGGCCCCCAAGCGCGTTAAGCCGGGGTGATCGAGCCTAAAACTGTCAAGCAGAACCTCAAAAGTGACCTTGCCATTCAGGTGAGTGAAACTGGCTCCGTCAAAATCAAAGCCCAGCGCATCGGCGGGACAATCCTTCGGTGCTTGCAACCACACAAAGCGAGCCTCCGGATCGATAAAACGGCGGATTAGCCAGGCACAGGCAAGGCGATCCACCCAGGGACGTTGACGGGTTGCCCATAACCGCCCGCGATAGAGGCTGATATCCAACCGTGGGATTTCACCGGTGTGCTCATGGGGTTCGTTGGGCGATAACTGGCGATTGAGCTGAAGTTCAAGCTGTTGCAGCGCCTGCTGGGTTTGTGCCTGCGCTTCACCGGGGAAAAAATCCGTTGCGGCGATAGCGGTGAAGTTTTTGCGCAGTTTACGCAGCTGTCTGGTTGCTTCTTGCAGGGAACTACTGGCCAATTCTTTTATTGGGGGCAGCTCGTGTAAAAGATGGGCGTAATCATCCTGACGATCAAACAGGCCGCTGAATTGGCCAGCATCTTCGGTATCGACCAGGAGCACATAAGCTGAGCCTTCACTTGCCTCTACTTCTTGCAGCAAGCCATCGAACAATTGCTGATGTTCTGGTTGATGGGGAAGCAGATAAACGCCGTCACGCAATACTGCTGCACCGGAGGACTTGAGGGTTCGCCATACCCGCATACGCACTGTCGCGTTTTGGGTGGGCAGGGATAAGATCAGTAATACCCATTTCATATATTGTAGATCTAGTTACACAAAGGTAGGAAAATCTACAATATTTTATCGATGGTGTAAAGCGGCCAGAATGATCCATGATCGTGGCGGTAACATTACCAGCTTTGGTATTTGGGTTTGGCCCGATACATTGATTCTGCCCCGAATGTTGACCGAATCATTCAGCATCCATCAGGGTTGCCATCTTCTCCATTAAGATAATTGACGCATTATTGCTGAGCTGCTGGCCTTCCTCGATATACTCCCAGACGGTGGCATCGCTCTTCCAGCCGCCTTGTTTCTTGATCAACTCAAAATCCACTCGCTCACGCGCTGCCGATGTGGATAACCCTCTACGGAAACTGTGGCTACTGAGTTCAGGCACAAAATCAAACTCACAGGCTTGCCCCAGCGTTTTGAGCAAAGCATTGACCGCACCTGGAGCCAGCGCTTTTTCCTGAATGTGATCCCAGCGGTTGGTGGGACGAAACACCGGACCGTTGGTGATGCCCGCTGCATCTAACCAAGTTTTCACGGCGGTAGCCGGACAACAAGCGGCCTTTCCGTAAGGTAAAGCTCGCATTAAACCCATGCCTTGCTGGTCGGTCTTGGAGCGCGGCAACCGGATGAGTAGCCCCTCCGGCTCCCAAACCAGATCATTGACCTGAAGAGCAACCAGCTCACTGCGACGCAAGGCGCCGAAGAACCCGGTGAGTACCAAGGCAATATCCCGGTATTTCTTTTTGTTGTCCGGTAAGTGCCGCAAGTAATTTACTAGTTGGGCGATGTGCTCCAAGCGCAACGCCTTGGCCTTGCGCTTGGGCTGTCCATGGGTGCGGCGAATGCCCTCCATGGTTTTACATACCAGCGGATCACGAACCGGGTCAGTCAACCCTTGGTAGTGGTGCCATTGGCTAACGGCCGTGAGGTGAAGGGCGAGAGTCCGGCTATTCAGCACATCGGCCTTGGCCACCAGGTAACGCACCAGGGTATCCCGATCCGTGGGCAACCGCCCGCCCCATTTTTCGAACTGCCGAATCGCTGAACGGTAGGCTGTTCGCGTGTTATTGGAGGTCGCCGCTTGCAGATAGTGGCGCAGTGAGTCGGATTCTGCCAGCGACGGCAAAACTGATTGCTCACTACGCAATGGCGAATCCGATGTGAGTTTGGGTGTGTAGTTATCCATGGTTATCCCTTTTCTGTGGGTCGCTGGAAGGCACCAATGTACTGGTGTTACAAACATCAATTTTTCATTTCTCACTCATAACCAACGATAACATTCATTATCGAAGGTTACTATTTAATTTTTATTGGCTGCATAAAAGTCAATATATTATGTTATATTACGTGCTATGTAATACGTTACTAAATAATCACCGAGGGAAACTGTCATGGCTCGCGCCGGAATCACTTACTACGATGTCTCGAAAGCCGCAGAGGCTATCAAAATCCAGAACCAGGAGCCTACCGTAGATCGTGTCCGCGAGCATTTGGGAACCGGCAGCAAAAGCACCATTGCACCACTACTCAAGCGCTGGCGGTCAGATAATGGGGAGGTGGTCGATGTGAGCGGGTTGCCGAATGATCTCGTCGAGGTAGTAAAAGCCTTACATGAACGGGTTCAGCAGATGGCCGACCAGCGCATCGCGCAATCCCGCGACGAATTCAAGGCATCGAATGATCAACTCCGGAAAGAATTGACTGAGGCCCGTAACAGCATCGCGCAGCTTACCGACCGCCAACAGGATCTGAACGCCCAGCTATTGCAAATTACCGAAGCAAAAGCCCTGCAAAGCAAGTCCCTGGAAGATGTACGCATTAAGCTAGCAACGGCAGAGGCTCAACGCGACGAAGCCCTTTCACGAACTGCTGAATTAAAGGAAAGCGTTGCAGAACTCAAGCAGGAAAATAAGGATATTCGTGATCACTTTGAACACTACCAGCAACGCACCGCCGAAGATCGGCAGCAGGAACGCGAGCAATTCCACGTGGTTAACCAGGGCCTGAAAGACCAGATTCAAGACCTGCAACACCGGCTCATCCAAGCCGAGTCAAGCGCGTCCGAACTGATAGACACTAATGCGCACTTACAACGACAAACGCATGAGCTCGAACAGGCCAATGCGATGAACAAAAGCACCTTGGATAGACAAGTGGTCGATATCGAGAACTTGGAGAATCGACTTAACGACGCCTCGGCAAAAAGCCGGGAGCAGCAACATAAAAGTGAACAACTGGCGGATAATATTGCCGCACTTACCAGCCAGAAAGCAGATGCCGATAAGCAAGTGGCCGTACTATCCCAAGCATTGGAGGCCACTAAAACGGATCTGATAGTCTCTCAGAATAGAGTGGAAGCTCTGTCCGATGAGAACAGGTTGATTCTTCAGGAAAAAGCGGTGATTCAGGGACAGTTTAAGCAGCTTCAGGATTCGCTATCTCGGTAAGGATTTTATCCAGCCCTTGTCAGAAAAGCTAAATGAATCAATGTCTTATTTGCAAAGTGGCTAATTCCAACGCTTTTACCGGCCGGACCTCAAATTCTCGTTGTTTACAATATCGGTCACGAATGCCGCCTGTGGTGTATCGGTGATTTGCGGTTTCCACGTTAATACAAGATCTCGATTCATAGGAATCCATTCATCTTTTGCAGTGATTTTATAAATTGACTGCATACGCTCTATTTCGATTTCATGAAAAAGTGCTTCGATATCTGACAAATTTAAACCGGCTTCAATTTCAATACTAAACTTCATGGGATTTTCTAATTGAGTAGAAAATCTTGGGGTTGGAATAAAATCATGATTTTCGAAACTAAATACTTGCGGTAGATTCGCTCCTGCGCCTTTTTCTAAGTTTACCTTTGTATCAACCTCTAAATTAGTAGGCGTACCATTTTGCCGAGGACTGTAGCGAGGCGTCATGGTAGTAGGTAGTCGATATTCAAACTCGCCATTTCTAAAGGGTATAATTTGATAAAAAGTAATCTCAACATCAATGGTTTCATCGGGCGGAATATTACTTACAGCCTGCACAAATAGATTGGGTTTTTGTTGCTCCAATAAGGCCGCTTTTTTACCTTCTTTTTTGGCAACTTCATATTTGTGTCGTGCTTCAATTTTTTCATGTATCTCGGCGACGATTTTTCGATCGTTTGTGAATATGGCTAAATCTGTCACGGCTGAATCTTCTGGCAAGGGGAATACATACAATCCTTCTTGCCAGTTACTCGATTCGTTTTTAAACGTTTGTCGAACGGTTGTTGTGCCCACTAAACCGGTAATTCTGGTATTGACTTCGGTTTTTAGATGCACAGAAGTTTGAAATCCATTGCTGTCGTTTTTGAACAACAACTGAGGTGACTCTTGATATTGCTCTGGTATTGCCGCCCGAGCAACTTTCGCAAAAAATATCGACGTCAGTGTAATAAAAATAATTAGCAAAAATAATTTTAAGAATAAGTCACGCTTTCGTTTTCTCGGCTTGTGATCGAGCAGCATATGTTTCGGAAACTTTTTGGGCTTGTAACCAAGAGGAGGGTAGTCGTTCAAAGCCATATTAATAGCTATTAATTTTGATGATATCAGTGTTGCGCTTTTATGTTTTTGCAAGCAACGGTAGATAAACCAACAAATAAGACGAACAACGTTCAATAACAGAAAACTAATCATAAATACTCCCTCAATTTTTAGGTTGTATTTAAGCGATCTATTCTCTTAATGAAGGGCTGCAAAAATGACTTTATAGTGATCAAATATGGCAAATTGTGGCAATAACTTGTTAGCGCTTTTCAATTAAGAGCGAGTGGTTCTATTGCATCGAACTCACAATAAAATTGCACTCGAATAACCGTGACTTTGAGAAAGCTCTGTGGTTAGCAAAATACGCTATCCGTGATAGACTGCGCGGCGATAAAACCATCAAAATAATAGCTTTTATCAGTGTTTATTGGCTAATTAGCACATAGGGAGCATTTCATGGCACGTCATATCGCCATTGTTGAAGATGAAATCGCCATCGCCGAAAACTACCGCGATGCTTTAACACGTCAAGGTTATAAGGTTTCCCTTTATCATGATCGTCCCAGTGCACTGAACGCCTTTAATAGCCGCCTGCCTGATTTGGCGATAATCGATGTCGGCTTGGGTGATGAAATAGAAGGCGGTTTTGACCTTTGCCGTAGCTTAAGAACTATGGCACCAACCTTACCAATCATGTTTTTAAGCGCGCGCGACAGCGACTTTGATATAGTTTCAGGTTTACGCCTAGGAGCTGACGATTATTTAACCAAAGACATTTCCCAACCTCACATGCTGGCTAGAATCGTCGCTTTATTTCGCCGTCTTGACGCCATGAAAGAGTCTTCGGCTAATAGCTCTAACGCCATAATTCAACGCGGAAATCTTTCTATCGATATGGATAGATTAATTGCACGCTGGCAAGATCATCTGATTGATTTGACAATTACTGAATTATGGATAGTTCATAGTTTGGCAAAAAATCCGGGTCACGTTAAAAATCGACAACAATTGATGGATGCAGCAAACGTCGTGTTGGATGACAATACCATTACTTCCCACATCAAACGTATTCGCAAAAAATTTCAAAAATATGATCCAGAATTTTCTTCCATACAAACAGCTTATGGTATGGGTTATCGGTGGGAAGAGAAGTAATCTGCTTAAATAATGAAACTTAGAAAACAACTATTTTTAATTAGCTTATTTTTATTAATACTACCGCTGGCGGGTTTTTTGTACGTTCGAGAAATGGAAGCCATTATCAAGCTTTCTCAGCAACAATCCATACTGTCTACAGCTCAAGCTATTACGGATCGAGTTCACAATGATTTGGGATTGCAAGAGTTTATTAAAACTACCAATAATACCAACACCAATTTATTTGCCGGTGAACAAACCTATTTAGGTGGCAAAAACATATATTTTCATGATATTCAATCGGACTTAAATTTAGACGGCTATGAAGACGATTGGCAGGCTCTAAACGTCGATTATCACAATTTCATCAATGTAGAAACTCAGCAAAAAATTGGTGTTAAGTCAGTCAAATCTCAAAATTTTTATTATATTTTCGCTACCGTAAATACCACGCAGTTTAGTTATCACAATCCACAATTCAGCTTTCCTGCGTCGGGTGATTATTTTCGTTTAATATTAGGCTCTGAAGAAACGAACATCAGCTACGTATTAAGAACCAGCGCACCGGGTCAATTACAGGTCGTGTATGAACGCGACGGAAAAATTTTTCAAGAATTTAGAATCAAAGGTTTTTTACGAGAATATCAAAGTGATATTCAAGTTGAGTTGCAAATTCCTCAACAATTAATGGGTGATAACTTCGGTATAGCGTTTGTTCCGAAAACTGGCACCCCATTGGGGAATTTCATGCCTATATCTGACGCATCAAATCCAAAAAAACTTGAGATTCCAAAAATTCAGACACAAATAGTGTCTATGAACGCCTTTTTAAACGGTTTTACCCATGAAAATACTCGTGTGCTATTAACAAACCAACAAGGTTGGATTTTGGGAGATATAAATCGGTTAGACATCAGTGATGAGTCTTTAAATCAACAAACGCCACCATTTTTTTGGTTATTGCGTCTTGCATTGAATACTCGATCATATCCCGCCTATTATTCACGATACACTCAAGGATTTATAGATACTCCCGAGACTCAAGCGGCAATATTAAACGGTAACATGCTCGGAAATTGGTATCGGTACGACGCCAGCAATCAGCTTATTCGCATGGCTGTGCCACTGGCGGATGAGACACAACAGATATTTGGTGCCGTAGTCCTAGAACAGACCACAGCGTCTTGGTGGTTTCTCACCGCAAATGCCGTCTCAAGTTTATTTATTTATACATCTCTAGCCACGTTAATTTCCGGTTTTGCGTTATTAGTGTATGCCAGCTGGTTAAGCTACCGTATTCGCAAACTTAAACGCTACGTCGATCAATCTATCGATAGCGAAGGTTCGGTCCACACGTTAATACCTGTATCAAAAGCTAAAGATGAAATTGGTGAATTATACCGAAGTTACGCAGAAATCATTGGTAGAGTAGGTGAGTACACCCATTATTTAAAAACCTTATCCAGCAAGTTATCCCACGAATTGCGTACGCCAATTGCGGTGGTGAAAACCTCGTTAGATAATCTCGAGCTCACCGCGTTAGATAATGATCAAAGAAAATATCTTGAACGCTCGCAACAAGGTGTCGCACGATTATCTAATATACTGTCTTCTATGGCATCGGCCAAGCGACTTGAAGAGACCATAACACGAACAGAACTTGAGAGCTTTTCTATCACAGATTTATTAAAAGATGTGAGTAATGCCTATCAATCCCTGGCCGAAACAAAAAGCCTTAGATTTTCAAGAAATATTGACCACGCACTTTTAGATAGTGCTGTGTTTGTAAATGGAGCGCCAGATTTAATTGTACAAGCATTAGATAAGCTTATTGATAACGCTTTGGATTTTTGTGTAGCAGAAGGCGAAATCACGTTGAGCGCGATATACTTGCACCAACGTATAAAGATTGTAATTGCTAACGATGGGCCATTACTTCCAGAATCCATGAAAGAACAATTGTTCGACTCCTTGGTGTCACTACGCTCCAATAAGCAAACACAAACGGCTAAAAACAACGAAGAAACTCAGGTCCATTTAGGTTTGGGACTTTTTATTGTTAAATTAGTCGTAGACTTTCATAACGGTAGAGTCTACGCCACTAATAAATCGAATAATCGAGGTGTCGAGTTTGCAATTGAACTGCCTTGTAAAGGACGCTGATTTAATAAAACGATAGTTGCATATTATTCGAAAGCTTTGTAACTGGCTCGGTTTTAACTTAATCCGAAGAGCCAATCGGAGGCGCTCCTGTAGTTTCTCTTGTGGTACCTCTTGTGGTCTCTCGTGTAGTTTTTTTCTGTAGCTTCTACCATAATTTCTACCATCTCTCTGTCTTTTAATTATTGCTTAAAACTCCCAGTTAATTAATTTCATCCTAAATAATTTCCGTTTTTTTGTACCCTTTTTCTATCTGCTCTTGTCATAATCGTTGGAATTCTAAAAATCTTAAATGCAGCAATAAATTGTTTCCGTTAAAGCAATATTTTACTGATGTTTCTGCCAGTAGATACCAATAAAAAATGCATAAATTATTCACTGGTTTCGACGTCATTAATCATTAACGTCATTAGCCCATTATTTTTTTCATAAATCATCATTTCGTAATTTAGTTCTATATACTTTTAGCTTGTTTGAATATTCATATAACCACATCTTTATTAATTCGTTATTTATATATCAATACAGGTAGATGTATGAACAAGTTCGCTATTGCGTTACCCATTTTAATGGCCAGCCTATCAAGCCAGGCCAGTATGATTATTACTGGTGTCTTTGACGGACCTTTAGTTGGCGGTTTACCTAAAGGCGTTGAAATTTATGTCAATGAAGATATTCCCGATTTATCGATTTACGGCTTAGGTGCTGCCAATAACGGTGGCGGTACCGATGGACAAGAATTCACATTTAATTCCGGCTTTGTAAGTGCTGGAACTTATATTTATGTCACGTCCGATATTATTGGTTTTAATGATTATTTTGGATTTACGCCCAACATAATTTTTCAATCAAGTGTTGGAAACATTAACGGTGACGATGCAATTGAATTATTTCAAAACGGATCTGTGATTGATGTTTACGGCGATCCCTTAGTCGATGGTACTGGTCAACTATGGGACTATATGGATGGCTGGGCCTATAGAATTAGTGGTTCTAGCATTAATAATGGACAATTTAATTTAAACCAATGGACACTCAGCGGCGCCAATGCCTGGGATGGTGAACTCAGCAACCTAACCGCTGCCAGTCCAATGCCCGTTGGTACCTTCAGTGCTGATGGTGGTTTTACGCCACCACCAGTTGTTGATATTGGCGCATGTTTTGATCCTGCGACGTTTATAAGCAGTGTGCAAGGCGAGGGCACTACCGTAACAACAACCGACGAAGTCATTATTGAAGGTATTGTTACCGGAATTAGAGATAACGGTTACTTCCTGCAAGAAGAACCATCCGATAGCGATTTAAACAGCTTAACATCGGAAGCAATATTTATTGCCACAACTATTTTTGATGGAATATCGGTTGGTACCGTGGTGCGAGTGTCTGGAGCGCCGGGCGAATTTTTTGGTAATAGCCAAATCACACCTAATCAATATCTTACCTGCGGCGGCAGCACCGAAGTTATTTCGTCGGTGAATGTTCCGTTGCCTTTCGAAGGTATTATCAATCTCGAATCGCTAGAAGGCATGATTGTATCGGTTAACAACGCTACCATTTACAGCCTAGATAACTTTACGCGTTTTGGTGAAATATTTTTAAGCGATGCCATTAAACGCACACCAAGTGACGTGGCGATTCCCCTGAGTGCCGAATACCAACAAGCAGTAGCAAATACCACCGCAAATATCATTTATGTTGAAGACAACAACGGTCTTACATTTCCAGACACCATCAGTTATTACTCAACCCCAACATTCGATGGCTTGAATTACGATAACGCTCCGCGATTAGGCGACTCTGTGAATGCAACCGGACCATTAATGTTTGCCTTTGGCCAATATAGAATCAACCCTACTAAAGAAACATTCCAGATCAACTCTACGCGAACACCATCGCCTAACATCATTAATGGTGATGTATCTATCGCGAGCTTCAACGTACTTAATTACTTTAACGGTGAAGTTGTACGTGGAAATAGAATTACTTTTGATTATCCAGAAAATCGCGGTGCTGCAAATGCCGAGGAATTTGCACTCCAACAAGCTCGCATCGTAGAAGCTCTAGCAACTATTAATGCCGATGTAGTCGGTTTAATTGAAATCGAAAATGATGGTTTTGGTAATAACAGCGCTATTAAACATTTAGTCGATGAATTAAATAATCGTTTAGGCTCCAACGTATACGATTTCGCTAGTTCCAACGATACCAGTATTACCGGTACAGATGCGATCAGTAACGCCGTTATTTATAAACCCAGTATTGTTACACCCGTTGGCGATTTGGTTGGAATACAACTACCCACCCAACAAAACGGTGCATCAACGGTACGTCAGCGCAACAGTTTGGTTCAGGTTTTTGAGCACACTGCAACTAACGAGCAATTTGCAGTTGTTGTAAATCACTTTAAATCTAAAGGTTCTACTTGTTTTGAAGACAACAACACGCCAACTGAATTAGATACAATTCAAGGCAGTTGTGGCGCATTCAGAGTTTCAACAGCAGTTGCCCTAGGTAATGCATTAAATACCTTAGCCTTGCCAGCCAGACAAATTATTCTGGGCGACCTAAACACATATACTCATGAAGACGCCTTAGCAATATTAACGAGCTATGATCCACAAACACGTGGCTACACCATTCAAACCGCTGTGAATACCGAGTTGAACAACGGTAATTCAGTACCTGTAACAGATACCTTCGGATTTATATCCGTTGCAGAGACTTTTGATCCAAACAGTTTTTCGTTCTATTTCTCGGGAACGGATCAGGCCGGCTCATTAGATCACATATTAGCTTCGCCAAGTGCGTTTAATGATATTGTCGATCTAACTCATTGGACAATTAACAGCGTCGAACTGTTTGAATTAACCTACGATCGAGCCTTGGCGTTCTACAACCCAAATCTTGGTGATCTTATCGACTTTACCGCGGTAGGGCCTTATCGCAGCTCTGACCACGATCCAGTAATTGTTACCCTACAACTGCAACCATAACAATTACCAAAAGTAATACGGATTAATTCAGCGTTTATGGCGACACAAGGACGTGTTGCGAATTATAAAAAACTGCTTGCAATAAATGCTTTGGAGACATCACCGGTGTCTTCATCGAGTTCTATCTACCGGATAAATCGCTGAGATTTATTCGGTAGCCTTCCTTTTTACATCACTGATCCATTTTGGCTCACCTAAAACTCGCTCATCTAAGCATTTTAAAAACCACAAAAAAATAGTGTATTTATAAATACGGCTTTTTTCGGTAAAAATAGCCCTTAAAATCACTCAAACCCGAAAAAAATCAAAAAATTTATTTAGACTTTAGTCTATTTTTCCTGCACCAAAAATTTGCAGCGAGAGTTTACAATTGATTTACATCCAGTTTTAATCGATAAAGAATTAATTAGGTCGATATACTATTGTTATCAACACTGGTAATAATTGTAGGAAATAGCACACTTTATATTTCTTTATGGAATAATAAATTAATCTTAAAACATGAATAAGTAATTTATTAGAACATTAGTCAACTTTCTAAGTAGGCTTTTAATTACTCCCTAAAATAGTGCGCGAAAAAAGCGTTAACAGAGTAATTTTTTATTCATTGAAACAATATAAAAAATCATTTTGGAATGGATAAACCAAATATCGGCAATATTAACAAAAAATAAATTTCAATTTATAATCTCATCCGTTCCAACTAGCACGACCAACTAACAATTAAAAATTCGGGCGAAAAATATTTAAAGCGGTAGAACTCCAATTAATTGACCGCATGATTAAATATTTTTAAATCGGTTAATTAAAGATACCCAAAAGGATTTGGTTGGAGGATACATGAAACATCTTTGGATACTTTCCTTGATATTTTTGTGCTCGTGTAAGCCGAGCGAAACATTTAACTATAACGATAACGTTGTTTTTTCTTCTATAAATCAATCTGAAAGTAAAAATTACCAATCTCGATCGAAAGAAGTTCAAAGCCTTTGGATTGAGAAAAATGGAATCACAACCAAACGTATTGCATATTTGCCCAACTTTAACGCAAGCAATGAAGAAGATTGGAAAGCGTTAATTCATTACGGCAAAGAAAAATCGAAAGCAGCTGTTGAAAACGAAAACGCAGAAATAGTTTATTTTGTGTTATCTGAAAACATCAGTGAGCCTGCCGATTTTTCGGAATTCGAGCACAGTCTTAATAAAAAAATATTCGCACAATTTAATGGCTGGTGTGTGCAAAACGGCCTTAATTTTCAGGTGCACAATTACCACGGATTTGAAAAAAGCTTTTTTAACAATTACAGACAATCGTTTAGTTCAATTTCAGAAGAATTCCCAAGCGTACTATTATTCTAATCGTCAGATATTTATTTCTTATCTAATAAAACCAATCTCCAAGCTTATTTAAGGGCTTGGAGAGCAGGTGAGATCTACCTATTACTAAATCCGCCAGATTCCCATCCAAGCTGCCCACCATAAATTTTGGAATGCTCGGTAATATCTATTTTTAACCATCTAACTTGCTGATTCTTTTGGTTAATTTACATCTAGTTTGCTACCAATAAAGACAAAGTGATCAGTCATTAATCGGAAAATAAAGAAATACAAAATTTTCAAAATTTTTGCTTGACTCCGCAAACTCTATCCCTAAAATACGCACCTCGTTGCATGACTTGAGCCTTGTTTACTTACGTTATGTCTGGTTTGCAGACTCTAAAAAGTCGCTAAGCATCAGAAAAGACTAGGAATTTTCTCTTGCTTGGTTTAGAATTCGCAACCTCTGGCGCGATAGCAAAGCGGTTATGCCACGGATTGCAAATCCGTTGAGGCCGGTTCGACTCCGGCTCGCGCCTCCACAAAGCTCTGTGAGCTTTGGTTGAGCTACCACTCAACTAAAAAAACACTTCCCTTAGCCCGGGTGGTGGAATAGGTAGACACAGGAGACTTAAAATCTCCCGGCCTCACGGCCGTGCCGGTTCAAGTCCGGCCCCGGGCACCACATTGACCTTCGTTATTGTTCGTAGTTGTTCGCAAACCCTTATCACTTCTAGCTTTGACCCTAAATTAGTGTTCGTTATTGTCCGCTGAGATTCGTTGCTATCCGCAGCAAAGTGGTGCTACATTTGGTGCTACCTCGGTTCAATTTAGAAATGTAGCACCATGGCGCTCACAGACACCCAAGTTCGTAAGGCTTCAGCGGCTGATAAAGATCAGTGGCTATCCGACTCTAACGGCCTCCGCTTACTCGTTAAAACCAACGGTAGTAAGTATTGGCGTCTAAAATATCGATTCCTCGGCAAACAAAAAACACTCGCTATTGGTGTTTATCCTGATATTAGTTTAAAAGATGCTCGACAATTAACGTTAAAAGCTCGTGAGCAAATAAATAACGGTATTGATCCAAGCGATCTGCGTAAGTCCGATAAATTAAATACTGTGGAAAAATCCAGTAATTTATTTTCTAAAATTGCCAAAGATTGGTGGAATCATCAAAAGGGAACTTGGAAACCAGACCACGCAAACCGCGTATTTTTAAGGTTAGAACAAAACGTCTTTCCTTTAATTGGTAACAAACCAATTACCGAAATTAAACCACAAGAAATTATTCAAATTACACGTGCTGTAGAAAGCCGTGGTGCTCCTGACGTTGCTAGTAGAACTTTGCAAGATGTTCGTCGAGTATTTCGTTATGCAGTGCAAAATAATTTAATTGAAATTAATCCCGCCGCTGATTTAACCGGTATTTTAAAAGCTCGTAAAACTGAGCACAGAGCCTCTTTACCTAGAGAAGAATTACCCGAATTTTTAAAGGCATTAGCTAATTATAAAACTAAGGGTAGATCACTCACGCAGCTTTCTATTGAATTATTAATTTTAACGTTTGTGCGTCCGGGTGAACTACGTGGTGCTCGTTGGGAAGAGTTTGATCTTGAAGAACGTATTTGGCGAATACCTGCCGAACGCATGAAAATGGGCACAGAACATCTTGTTCCATTGGCAACTCAAACCATAACAATTCTCGAAAAAATACGCGAAATATCAGGTGGTTACCCGTTGTTGTTTCCGTCAGAAAGAAACCGCGAAGTGCCCATGTCTGATAACACAATGAGACGCGCAATTTTTAAATTGGGGTACGACGGTAATCACGAAGGTAAAACAAAAGCTAATCCGCATGGCTTTAGAGCCACTGCTTCATCAATATTAAATGAAACCGGTTTTAATCCAGATGCTATCGAAAGACAGCTATCACACATGGAAAGAAACGGAGTAAGAGCCGCTTATATTCACCATGCGCGATTTTTAGAAGAACGAATAAATTTAATGCAATGGTGGGCAAATTATTTGGACAGTTTAAAAAAGCCAGGTGTGGTTGTTCCTATTTTCTCACATCGTGGTTAACGAGTTTTCAAGCCTAGGGTAGCTCCTGAAAGGGCGGGTACCCACTCGCCTTGGCTTGAATCTAATTATGGGTTCCGTAGGGGTACGGATATGTCAGATTCTGACTTTGGTTTTTATAGAAACAGATTTAAATTTAATCTTACAGAGAAAGAGTTAAACGAACTTCCCTTAATTCCGAAAGGATACCCATTAAAAATCCGTGAAGCTTTGGAAGAATTATTTAACATTATTGATTTTAAGAGCGAAGCCGAAAAAGGGTATTGGGCAAAAGATGAATTAAAAGTAATTAAATTATTAACACAAACACCGACCTTGAAAAGCTTTTATGCACATCTGAATGAATTTGATCTAGAGTCATGGGAGATTCAACGAATATTGCTAGAGGTGTTTTTGGAAACCTTTCAAGAAGTGGAGGACGAAAGAGAGAAAGAAGAAGATCTTATTCTTGCTGAAGATAATTATCATCAATCTATTGCTGAAGCTGCTTATAGATTGTTTGGTCTTCTTCAACATAATGAAAATAACCCAGAAGATTCTAAACTATCTAAATTTTTAGGGTTTTCTTTTCTACAAACAGAATTAATGGGATTAATCAGTTCTTGTACTTCTGCCAAGTGGCCTGAGTTATATTGGCACCACTTATTATCAGATTCAGATCAATATATTAATGGACTAGACCGCTATAAAAATAAAGTCCTTGATATGGCATTGAGTGATGATTTGATAACTCCAGAAACTAACAAAACTCCAACTTGGGCTGATGTTGATATACGTAGGTTCGAAGAAATGCCAGAACTATATAAGGTAATTTCTGAATTCGAACCCGACAAACCAGAAGATTTAGAGCCTCTAAATCACTTGAGTATGCACAGTTACCATTATGATAACGTAAAATTTCCTCCACCAACCAAGGCGAATACTTCTCCTTACACTTCAAAAATAAATGGTTATCAATTTATCGAAATAGCTTTAAAAAAGCTTGATGATCTCTCTCATACGGTCGGACGATTTGCTGATCCAATTAAAAAAGAAAATGGGAAAGGTTTTGTTATCGATGGTAAATGCAGGCTCTTTCTACGTAACTCTGATTGGGTCGCTATAGGGAATTTATTATTTGGAATTGAACTACAAAGAAAGTCTGTAGAGGCGGTCTTGAGGCGACACAAAAAATACAATAACAATAATGCTTAAGATAATAGGAACTTGACCCTTTGATGGTCGTTTACTCAAGTTCCTATCATCTCGATCAACCTTTCCAAATAATTAACCAACTATCTACGTAACGTTTCGATACATTTCAAAGAGGTTGGTTATGCCCGATATTACCCGAATTAATATTCTCCGCCGTGCCGATGCACTAAAGCGTTTTGGTGCTAAAAGCACTTGGTTTCACGACCGTGTTAAAGCTGGTTTACTTCCTCCTCCTGTTTCGTTGGGTGCTCGCGCTAAGGGTTGGCCAGAGCATGAGTTAGATCAGGTACTTGCCTTTATGGTGGCGGGTAAGTCTGAAGATGATATTCGTGTTTTGGTTAATCACTTGGTCGAGAAGCGTCAACAACTCACCAAAGGGGCAGCCTAATGAATAACGATTTATTTGGTATGTCTCCAGCGCAAGTATCTGCACCAACCGTGTTTAAATCTGCCGCTGAATTTAAATTACACATGCCTAATTCGGTGCTCGAAAGTGATTCATTTAAAGACGCTTTTAATCACATGGAAGCTTTCAATAAGGCTCGTACTTTTGTTGTTGCCTTTGTTTGGAGTGATCACGCATGGATCGTCTGTTACGACGATACCACCAACGAAGATATTCAAATTCCGCCTGGCCGTGTTAATTCCTTCTACCACGCAGCTCATGTTGGTAACACTTTTGTTCATGTTGAAGGGCGACCAAGACGCACTTACTCGTGCTCAAATACAGGGATTTAAGCGACACCGCAGCGCGGCAAAAACTCAATGCAGTTACGCACCCCTTACTTTTTTCGTTGCTTACTTTGCTTAGATTGCTTTTTATCACTTAACTTGTTGATATTTATAGATAAAAGTCTAAGCAAAGTAGCTTGCTTACACAAAATCGCCATTGCTTTTAAGCAATTGCAGACCACAAAAATCACCGTAATCGATGCGTTTTTAAGCGCGCTCCAGCATTTTGGCGCAGTCGTTCTTGGTTTTTATGGGGATTGGGGCGACAGGTAAACACTATGTATAATTCAGTTTTAAACCAGCTTCGTTCGGCTGGCTTGCTAGTCGATTCTTTCGAATCAGATACACGTTCTATTGTTCGCGTTAAGGTAGAAGGCGATACCGGACAAAAGCGATCCGGTTGGTATCGTGTCTTCTCAGTAATCAGTAAATCGGGTAATACCTATTACGTGGGTTCTTATGGTAACTGGAAGAATCCAGCCTTTTCGGAAAAGGGCGCCTCTATCGAATACGAAGGTAGTACGCTCAGTGATGAAGACCTTGCTGCCATTAAAGAGAAGCAGCGACAAGCTCAACAATCGGCAGATCGTGAACGCAAAGCGAAGCAACAAAACGCAGCTAAACGCGCTGCTGATATTTGGCAAAAATTACCTAAACAAGGGCGTTCCGATTATCTTAATCGTAAAAAAGTCGCCGCCTTTGAATTAGGTTTTTCGCGCGGTTCTGTGGTTATTCCGGTAAGACAGGTTAGCGGTGATTTAGTAGGTTTGCAGTTTATTGAGTCAGACGGTACCAAGAAATTCTTAACCGGCACACCCAAAGGCGGTGCTATGCACGTACTAGGTGATATCGCCCTAAGCCCGACCGTAATCATTGCAGAAGGCTACGCCACCGCCGCAAGTTTGCACATGGCCACGCAATTACCGGTTGTTATTGCTTTTGATGCAGGCAACTTGCCCAAGGTCGCCACCGTGCTACGCAAAGCTTATTCGAAGGTAACGGTAATTATTGCCGCCGATGACGACACTACCGGCATTCAATACGCGCAGAAAGCAGCAAGCCTTGCCGCTGGTTTGGTCGTTATACCAAGCTTTACCCAGTGCCCACCGTCCAACACCCAAAAAGCCTATTCAGACTTCAACGATTTACACGTGCAACTTGGACTTGAAGCCGTGGCCACGCAAATTAATACCGCTATGCAGTCTTTGCAGCAATCCAATAAAGATCACCCCAATAAAGATCACCCCAATCAACAGCACCAACAACCGCAAAACGCGGTATCAAATGCACACATTGCAGACGACAACCCACCGCCGGATGATCAACAACCAAAAGCCGGTTACGTAATTCGTGATGGTGGTGTCTATTGGGTTAATCCCGACAGCGACGACGGCGAAAGTCTATTTTGGATTTGTGGCCATCTAGAAGTGCTCGCCCTTGCGCGTACCAGTGAGCGAACCGAGTGGAGTGTTATGCTGGTCTTTCACGACCGCGACAATCAACGCTGTGAGCTGTGCATACCTATGCGCTTATTTGCGTCTGATCGTGGTGCCAAGGTGCTTGAAGAACTCTACAACCGTGGTCTGGCCGTAGACAGTCACCGAAACAGCAAAAACCGTGTTCTCGATTACCTGCAAAAAGCCTCTCGTGTTACTACCAAACGAATGCGCCTTGTTAATCGTATGGGCTGGCACGGCAGCGCTTATATGTCGCCGGTTGGTGTTATTGGTGATAGTGATGAACCCATGCATTACTACAGCGAACGCACCTGTTTAAACCGCGCCCAAATCACCGGTAGCTTACAAGGCTGGCAAGACAATATTGCCCGTTATTGCTCGGGTAATCCGGTATTAATGTTTGCGGTATCCATTGCCTTTACTGGCCCACTGTTAGAGTGGGTGGGTTATAAAACTCTAGGCTTTCACATGCTGGGTAATTCTAGCCTAGGCAAAAGCTCGTTATCGGTGGTGGCGGGTTCTGTGTGTGGTGCGCCTAATTATGTGCACACGTGGAATACCACCTCAGCGGCGTTAGAATCCACGGCATCAGCACACAGTGATTCCATTTTAATTCTTGATGAAATCAACCAAGCCGACCCTTTTAGCGTGGGCCATACAGTTTATCAATTAGGGAACGAAGAAGGTAAAGCCCGTGCAACCGATACCGGTAGCAGTACGCGCGCTCAACACAAATGGCGCTTGGTGTGGTTAAGTAACGGTGAACGGTCTTTAAAAGAAATCCAAAACCGTGTGGGTAAAATTACCGAAGCAGGGCAAGAAATGCGTTTACTGCACATTCGCGCTGATTTACACACCAACGAAAAAGAACGTGCTCACAAAGGTATTTATCAAAACCTACACGCCTTTGCTCACGGTGCTGCCTTATCAGAACACCTAAAAGCCCAAGCCGCTAAAAACCACGGCCACGCCTTTCAAGCGTTTATTCAATGGTTAACCTCTGCAACACCGGAAGACCGTCGTAAGGTTGCTTCGTTTTTGCATCGCATGGTTACTGAGTTTCAAGAACAACACCTAAGTGCAGCCGCCAGTGGGCAAGCACGACGTGCTGCTATGGGTTTTGCATTGGTGGGTGAATGCGGTGAATTAGCCACCATGCAGGGCATTACCGGATGGCAAAAAGGTGAGGCCCGTGCAGCGGCGTCGATATTATTTAAAAACTTTTTGGCCGACCGTGGTGGTGAGGGCAATGCTGAAGACCGCGCCATACTCGAACAAATCACCTTGCTACTGCAAACCAAAGCAGAATCTAACTTTACCCGTTGGGACAAAGAAGAACCGTCTGTTGATACCCATCAACCGCGTAGCATGACTCGTTGGGGATTTCGGAAAATTGAAGAAAGCCACACCTATGGTGAGCAGTCTTACAGCGAAGAAGAGCTGTATATTTTTAAAGAAGTATTCCGCAAAGAAATTTGCAAAGACCTAGACTACAAACGCGCCTGTGAACTCTTAAAAAAACGTGGTGCGCTAATTACCAGTAAAGGCAAAGGGAATCTTTACCAAAAAGTGTTACCGGGTACCGGCAGCCGTCAAACCCAAGTGTATTTTATTAAAATGTCTGCCTTGCAAGACGTATTTAACGAGCCTGAAAACAACACAGACGATAACGCTAACAACAACACTAATAACAACGATAAACCCGATAACATAGAAGGCGTTGCCTAACGTTTAATGGCCACCACGTTATCAACGTCTTGCCAATTACGGGTAAGAGCTTGCGCCATACTGCCGTCAATAATTTGCGACGGGAACACAAACCGCTCTTTATTGCGATCGTTAAACGCTTGAATATAACCGGCCAAGTACAACTCAAATTCTTGCTCGGTTAAATAGGGTTTTAATAATTCCGGTTGCATTATCCGTTGGCCTTCGGGCGTTGATACATACACCATGTGATCGGTACCAACATGACTAAAACCAATAGCCGTTACCTCTACGCTACCTAACTGCATAACTTCACCTGTATTGGTCAATTAACCTTGTGCGCCAATGGCCACCACGTTCTTAACATCGTTCCAATTACACCGTAATAATCGAGCAGCGCTACCATCAAGAATTTGCGACGGAAAAACAAACCGCTCTTTATTGCGATCGTTAAACGCTTGAATATAACCGGCCAAATACAGCTCAAATTCTTGCTCGGTTAAATAGGGTTTTAATAACTCGGGTTGTAGTTTTTGGTTACCCTCAGCACTGGTAACCGCAATTAAATTCTCTGCACCCGCCAAATTAAAATGAAACGCCGTAACCTTCACACTACCCAATTGCATGGCATCACCTGCGTATTAAATGCGTTTAAACAATTCCAAATAAATCCTACACAACCAAGGTAACACCCGGCGTAAAACTCCAATCTTGTGGTTTGTTTTTATCGTTCATCGACTGCAAATAACCGATTAAAAAAATTTTACGTGAACGATCATCCATCGATTCCAAAAACTCAGCCGGTTCTTTTACTTCTTTACCATCACCAGACTCAACAATCACAGCGCCAATCTTATTGACCAAATCAAACTGAATACCGGTTAATGCAAATTCCTTCTTGTTCATGGCTGATAACCCTTGATGATTGATAGTCTTTTTGATTATCTTTAAAATCAAATAAATTTTATTTGTAATCATATTAGTTGCAATAAAATTAAAAAGCAACTCTTTTGATTGTCTTTATCGTCAATTGAGCTGTAAATGTAATTTAAAAAGTTGGGTTGGTATTGATGATAGCTACTGGATTGCAGATAAGAATGGCCCGCTCGGGGTTAAAGATGTCGGGGAAGGAGTTGGCCGAAGCCGTTGGTGTGGGTTTATCGACCATACGAAAAGTTGAAGCTACCGACGGTTTGCCCAGCGTTCATACGACCAATCTACAGCAGATTACTAGTTACCTACTGTCCACTGGAAGGGTGCGCTTTGAAGGCGAGTCTGGGGTTTTTGTAGATCCAAAAGATTAAGCACTAAAAGGATTTCCCATGAATGCTAAACAATGCCGGATGGCTAGAGCCGGTTTGAATTGGTCTGGTAAGTTTCTAGCCGAGCAAGCTGGAGTTAGGCATGCGACGGTCTCAGCCTTTGAGAAGGGCGGAGCTGCCTTAACAACTACGGTTGATAAAATGAAACACGCTTTATTGGAAACTGGCAGGGTACGCTTTGAAGGTGATGATGGCGTGTTCGTTGACGATAAAAAGCAAGATTAGTGGCTTTAAAGATACACGGAGGTAGTTTTGGTTAATCTTGTGAGTGGTGCACAAATAAGAGCCGCGCGAGGAATACTAAGGTGGTCGATTGCTGATCTAGAAAAGAAATCCGGTGTTAGCTCAATGACCTTAAAACGTATGGAAAATGTTGATGGCGTCCCAAGCTCAAGAATTGAAAACCTACAGGCGGTTCATGATGCGTTAACTGCTAGTGGTTTGGTGCGTTTTGAAGGCGAAAACACAATATTTATAGAGCCAGAATCTAAGATTTAATACTTTAGTTTAATGCGAAAGGGAATTCATATGATCGCCACAGGACTGCAAATTAGAATGGCCAGAGCTGGCTTAAGAATGTCTGGAAAAGAACTGGCCGAAGCCGTTGGTGTGGGTTTATCGACTATAAGAAAAGTTGAAGCTACCGATGGTTTGCCCAGCGTTCATACGACCAATCTACAGCAGATTACTAGTTACCTACTGTCCACTGGCAGAGTGCGCTTTGAAGGTGATGACGGTGTATTTGTCGACGATGAAAGATAGGCCTAGTACAAAATAAACGTTACTTATTGGAATGGTAATGACTCATATGATTATATAAATCGAACCTATCTGGGAAAATAGTTTCATTATCGAGTTTAATATTAAATAGGTCAGCTCCTTCGAGGTTAGCTCCTTTTAGATTAACTCCTTTTAGGTTAACTCTCCAGAGGGTAGCTCCGTTGAAGGTAGTTCCGTTGAGGGTAGTTCCGTTGAGGGTAGCTCCATTGAGGGTAGCTCCATTGAGGGTAGCTCCTTCGAGGTTAGCTTCATTGAGGTTAGCTTCATTGAGGTTAGCTCCTTTGAGGTTAGCTCCTTTGAGGTTGGCGCCTTTGAGGTTGGCGCCTTCGAGGTTAGCTCCTTTGAGGTTAGCTTTTTCTAAATCAGCTCCCCGAAAGTTCGAATTTTCCAAATTTTGGTATGACAAATTCTGGTATGACAAATTTAAATATGCCATTGAAGATAATATACGTTTTTTTGAATTGGTATTATTGATCCGATTAATTGTTTGTTTAATGAAACTGGGGTTTTCTCTGAAATTCGCAGGAGAGACGGTTTTTGTCGATAAACTGCAAGCGTGATGAGCCACAAATAACATCTCTAAAGCATTTACAGCTTGCTTGAGCATCTCTTTAAAAGAGATGCTTTCGAGTAACTCCATGGGTAGGTCATATTGAGAAACAGTACCTAACAAATGGCTTATAGTATCTTGCGGGTTTTTATTTTCTTCAAAAGAATCCTGCGTAAATTCACCATTGAAAAACTCCAAAATAAATGTGTCAATAGGTGCTGGGCCAGTAACTTCTATCCAACGTTTTAATAACGCTTTCTCGTTTACACCATCGCTCTTTAATTTAGCGAGTGATTTCAGTTTTCTTACTAATCTTTTAGCAATTAAATATTCACCGAATGTTTTATGAGTGAATTCAAAGGTGTCTTCACCAAGAATGTTTTCATGACTTCTTGAAAAATAAAATGCGGTTAGTAATTGGCTAATATCTTTTTTTGCTGAATCCACATAAATGTTTAAATACTTGGTAATTCCTTCGGCTCCACAACGTTTATCTATTTGCGATTCTTTTGCAGTTCTGGCGTCGCCACTATGCCAAGCAACAAGTGCTATTTCCTCTAACACATGTCTATATTGATCCTCCTCTAAATGCCTTGCGCCATGATGAGTGCGTTTTGTATCCCACCGGCGCTTATAGACCTCAGAAAATAATGTATCGTAAATTTTATTGATAGTTATATTTTTGAGGTTAAAGTCATCTGACTTATAAGTAAGTGCGACTAATAAATTAAGTAACGGTTCACGCGTGATTTCGAGTAAGTTATCAGTTTTAAAATTTTGGGGTATGCCTTCATATTTACGCCCTATGGCTGAGCCGTATTTACTCCACCATAAATCTCGTTGATCCACACGTAATAAGTTGTTGGGGTCTTTAAACTGTATTTTCTCATCATTAAATTTATCGTGATATTCATTAACAATAAATGGCAATAAATACAATGTTTGGTCAAGGTGTTTAAAGTTTCTGCTAGTTGATTGAATGGCAATGTCACGTCCAGTGATTAGCACTTGCCATTGGCATGAATGATCATTAGCGTTTTCTACGTTGTTGATAACATCGTCTACAAATGCGGTTGCGGCGGCGGCGGCTGTATCACCACGTTTTGAAAGCTCATCAAGGCCATCTAAAATAAGTAATAACCGATCTTTACTTACTCTAGTATCGAGAGGGTTAGAGCCTCGGGGGAAGTAATTCAGTTTACTGGTAAAGTCTGTCACAGCATTAAAATCGTAACCTTTAAGTTTATTGATCTGGACAAATATCACCGGAATATCGGGCATATTGCGTGCAACAGTTACAGCAAACATTTTACTGGCGGATGACTTACCAGAACCCGGCCCGCCACTAATCACTTTTATGGCGTTATTCCGGTCAAATTTTTTAACCCACACCGTAAGTTCAGACGCTAAATCTACCACCTGTGGTTTTGGAGTTTTGGTGGTCTCTTGTGGATTCTCATCTTCATCTACAGAATTATCTGGTTTATCTATGTAGTAAAAAGCGCGTAATGGAACGTAAATGTGTTCTAGCGTTATGGGTTGATCAAAAATACTTTTTTGTGTCTCAGCCGCTAACCAGCCTTTGTATTGCATCCAGCCTAGTTTTAATGCTTCAGCTTCTGCAAAAGGCCCTGAAAGTGCAGTTTGAATACATTCATAGTCTTTTGCGTTAGCAGCCCAAGTTCTGCCCAGCGGAAAACTAAAGTCTGACCTTAACCGTTGAAAGAATTCGTTAGCCTTATCTTGCGACAAACCTAAGTTTGTTAACCAATTTGTGAATGCTGGCTGTAAATCGTTAAATAAAGATAAATCTTCTGGGTTAATAAAAAAGTTATAGGGTATATAAATCTCTAGTTTTTCCAATTCATCGCTAAGCGTTTTCGAAAAATCGTCTTGCTGTTTATCGTCAATGTCTTTATCGAAATCATCTTTGTACTCTACAGATAAATCATTAATCGATAAAACCAACGCTCTAAATACTAATAACCAAGCTGCGTGCTCGGTATTACCCTTAAACGAAATCCCGAATAGCGCATCCATTACATTACCAGCCACACCGAGATAATCGTTTTTAACACCAGAGAGCAGCGCTTTGCCTAACGCTTTAAAGCTATCTTTAGGCGAAATCTTTAGTTCGCGAAACAGAAAACTAGCTTGCTTTTTAGCGATAATGTTGGCTGGTGTAGGCATAGATGAGCGGTTCCTTGATGTACTGAATTCCAATGGCAAAGCCAGTTTAAGAATAAGTGATCAAAGTCTATTCTGTATCCCTCCTGTGATGGTTGCAAGTAGTAAAAACCACCAGATAAACCCACCGAGCAATACGTTAAAACGACCGAGCATTTTCAAAATCTCGGTGATTTATTGATCAAATATCCACAAAAATTTAGCCCGCAATTGCTTAAAAGCAATGGGTAAATCTTGTAAGCAACACACATTGCTTAGAGTTTTTATTATAAATATCAATAAGTTAAGTACTAAAAAGCAACCTAAGCAAAATAAGCAATTAAAAAAGTAGGGGGTGCGAAACTACCCCAGCCCCGCGCTGTTTGCTCGCTACTTGCGATGCACAAAAAACAGTCAATAGTTCAAACTTCAGCAGCACAACAAATAGCCAATAAAACATAATTCTTAAAAGACGCTCATCACCGCTATTGGCTAAATACTAATCACCGGATCTTCCCACTAACTCATCTAGCGTTATCACTCACAACACAAACAAAATCAAACAACAGAAACCAAACTACCAACTCAAGTAGCGGGGGGTAGTAAAAACTCAACAACCTTTAAGCGGACACCGCGCGTGGAGTCATTTGCGTGAAATTTTTGGTTTTTTATAAGGGGGGGGTTAAAGATACAAACACACAATAAATAAACGTACAGCCTCGATAAGTTACAGCCACACATTTCAACAAGCTTTTTATTTAATCAGTGTACAGACAAGCAGAGAGCGCATTACAACCGTGTTAATACACAACCATTCATCGAGCAGGGTACCGCCGCATACCTCCAGCTATTTTCATAGGTTCTTCCCAGCAGCGTTTAACTACGGGGGCGCAAGTCCGCGAAATTTTTACAGATGAATGCGTTCTCTAGGGGGGTTCCGGTTCCGGTTTAAATAAAGAGCTAAATAATTAATTCAATAAATACTCAATACTTAAATAAAAAGAAGGGTTGAACAGAATAGAGCAGTGAAAGAACAACAGTAGGAGAGGTAGAAACAAGCGCCAAGTAAGACTCAACTTGTCCCGATTCAATTATAGCAAACCGAAAGTGGTGCTACTTTTGGTGCTACATTTTCAAAATTGAACCGAGTATGTTTATATAAAACAATAACTTAGAGTGATATTTCAAGTCCGGCCCCGGCACCACCTTAAATATTCTTTAAATACAATAGCTTAACTAGCTACACCGTAGTAATCTGCTTTTTGATATGTTGTTTTTGGCGTCAAAAATTGATGTTAGTTGAGCACCAGGTGAACACAGAAGTTTTAAACTGAGAGTTCCGGTTCACACAGGCTTTTGCCTTAGCGAGAAGAATCTATTCTCTAAACCACCTATGTGATATTACGTTCAAGCTCATGCTCAGCCGCTATACCTCAAGAGTAAGATAAATCACCTCTTTAAAAATACTCATGTCAAGCTAATACAACCGTGTTTAGTACCGCTCTAATTTGTTTCTTGAGTGAATTTTATCAGTGGCTAAAAAGATATTTTCGGTTTAAATCCTCGTCGTTCTTTGCTTTTCGAATTCTTAATCTCTTTTAGACTCAAAGTCGATTTTCAGTAATACCGCTAAATCTGTACCGGGCGTTTTAATACAAGATTAACTTTAAAAAAGAACATAAACTCTTTGATGTTATATTTTAAATTCCACGGATTTGTAAAAGATTACATATCAATTCAATTAATGGTTTTAAAAGACAGAAAGACGCAATAAGTGCCAAATAATTTCTCACAAATAAAATTGTAAGCCCTGAGTGTTTTAGAAGAAGAATTAAATTTTAATTTACACGTCAATACAGTGTCAGGACTGACAGTAATCTTAGAGAGTATTGTATTAAAACTCGAAAACACCTTGTAAACTTCTGAGTTCGAACAGGGCATTCATCCCCACTCAAATGTTAAGTTTTTTGGGAGTAGTTATTAATGGACTTTGTTAATCTAGTTAGTCAATTTAGAAATGCTTTATTAGTTTGTATTGATGCAGATCTCCATTATATGACTAATTTACGAGATTTTGATGATTTTCCTGAAGGATGTTGCGATTTAACTTCGCATCTACTCGGTAAATTTTTAATAGATAATGGCGTTAGTGGTGTGTATTTAAAATATGTAAATTTAGCCGAGCATATTAAGAGGCCAAACAGTTTTAGTGATGTATTCGGTCATGAATGGTGTTGTATAGGTAAACATAAAGGTAGGCGGTGGCATTTAGATCTTACAGCACATCAATTTGATTTTGTTACCGATGAGATTATAATTTCTAGCGAATCTAACTCATGGCATGAGCAGTTGCTGTCGTTGGTTGAAGACAATCAAGGGGAATTCGGGGATCGCGATCCATTGCTAAATATTGCGGGGCTCAGCCAATTTTATGATGAAATACTTAAAGTGTTTTATATGCAGAGGAGCACATAATAATTGTATGTTGTATGAATCTATCTTGCCTGAATTCTTGCTGCTTCGTTTATGAAAAATTCGGTAATTCAGCGAATTAAACTAATTTTCTAGTTATCGTTAAGTAACCTGAAGTGATCAATATAAGCCGCGAAAGCTGTGAGATTATCGGGAGTATAAGTTAGGGTGGTGAGAACTCGGGCCCACCGGAGGAGTATGACGGAGAAGCTCATTTGGCAGAGCTTAAGCACCGATTTTAAATCTTTTTAGTTTCTTATTGTGTTCGTTATTATCTTTTTAATTCTCTACGGTAGTTGTTTTCTTTTCGGTATATCCTGTATCAAACCCTTTTTCTCTAAGCGCTTCGGCTATTTTTTCGGGTGAATAAAAGTTTTGTGTTTCTACTCTTAAAAATGGATGTATACCTAAAAGTGCGTGATTGACATATTGATCTCGATGATATCGAGTTTGATTTTTATGGCTGCTATCGTCCAACTCTATAACGGCTTTTATTTCTGTTTTCCAATCAGTAATTACAAAATCAATAGGTTTGTTATAGGTTTTGTTGAAGTGTTCCTTTAGCAGTGGTTTAGTTAACGCTTTCAATGAGGTTTGGCAATGAATCATGTAGCGATCACCCAATACAACTCTTAATGCTTGAAATAGTTTTTGTTTATTTTTTGAGGTTAAGTAACCTTGCTTTAAGTGCTCAATATTTGTATAAGTACTGTTATCTTTTATAACTTTATTAGTGTTGCCGTTTTTACCGTATTTTATTGCGGCTACAATTAACGCAATTAAAAGTAATGCAATTACGTAATCCATATTTAATTTCTTCAATATTGAAGGTAGAGGCGAAGGCCTATTATATTTATTGACGGATAAATAAATAGTATTCCATAAACTTTTTACAGGTTGCGGTATTTGCGGTTAATTAATGGTGGTTAATTCTCAGAGTTTGTTTGTTGCTTATGCATTAACAAAAAACGCAGCCATATGGCTGCGTTTTTTCTAAGTTATTTAAGCGCTTTTGATTTTTATGTATACATCAGTTGGCCATAAATTGGCCGCCATTGATTGAAAGGGTAGCGCCGGTTATGAAGCTATTTTGTTCATCAGCCAAAAAGCGGGCGGCTCTTGCGATGTCACCGGTATTGCCTAAACGACCAACGGGAATACGTTTTACAATTTTTTCTAATACGTCTGCAGGTACAGCGCGTACCATTTCGGTATCAATATAGCCGGGAGCAATGGCGTTAACAGTAATACCGTATTTGGCGGTTTCTAGTGCTAGAGCTTTGGTAAAACCAAGAATACCTGCTTTAGCGGCAGTGTAGTTTACTTGACCGTATTGACCAGCCTGGCCGTTAACCGAGCTAATATTAATAATGCGACCAAAACCACGCTCACGCATACCCGGTACAAGTTTATGGCAGGTGTTGTAGCACGATTTTAGATTGGTATCTAATACAGCGTTCCAGTTGTCACACGTCATTTTGGCTAATACGCCGTCGCGCGTAATACCGGCATTGTTCACAATAATGTCGATAGGGCCGAAATCAGATTCAATTTGTTGTAAACCTGATTCAACCGCGTCGTAATCCGCTACATCAAACTTAAATGCAGGAATGCCGGTACGGTCAGTAAATTCTTTTGCAGCTTGATCATTACCACCATAATTGGCAACGACTTGATGGCCCATTGATTTTAATTCTAAACAAATTGCTTCGCCGATGCCTCTAGTTCCACCTGTAACTACAGCGACTCTTCCCATGGGATATATCCTCATAAATATATTGTTTACATTGTTGTGCAACTACAGCGAGGAAGCGCTTGCACCATAGTGTTATTGGTTACCACCTCAAATCGAGGCACAGTTGTATAAGGTTGTTATTATTTTTTTATTGTATTTTTGGAGCTAAATGAAAATTTTTTGAATGAAAGCGGGCAACAATACAAACTTAAGTGTATAAGCAGAGGTATTCTGGGATGTGCTTGTTGTTCACGCCTATAAAATTTTAATTATTGTCAAACAGTACTTTGCTGTTTAGATCGATATTAACTTGGTTAAAATAAACTCATGTATTGATTTAATGAGTTGTTGAACAGAAATTTAGTTTCGCTTCTGTCTATTTTTATTTCTAACGTATTTTTATTGTGAATTCAACTTTATTTATTATGGTGATATTTGTAAGCAGTGTGATATGCGAATGTACAGATTTTAAAATTTTTTAATATTGCAGAGCTATGCTTTTAAATACGATTTTGTTTTAAATCAAAAAAAATTCTCAATTTGATTTCTCGCGTTTGTACATATTTTGCCTTACTCGATTAATTCTGCAATGCAGCAAATTTTAATTTTTAGTGATCAAAAAAACTTGTGCAGATTTACGTATATTTTTTATTTTTACAACCTCAGATTAATTTTTACTAATATAATTTCAGCATAGGATTTCTAAAAAGCAAATTATTTAATGAAATATTTGTCGTTTAAAAAACTATCACCTTAGCTTGGTTAATATGTAAACCTGTTCGATTGTTACCGTAAACGATAATCACACAATATTTTTAAGGTTGGGTATCATTTAGATACAATACCCCAAATTTAAGGTGTTCGATTATTGGTTTTTAATTCAGCCTATGTTTAAGCGTGTTTAATCAATTCTGATGGTGTGTTATTTCTCAGAACAACAATCAGTATCACTGTTGTTTGCATGAAATAATGATAAAACCATTATTACTATTTCTAGTAAATGATTATTCGAAATAACAATCAGATTCTATGCAAGTTATCACCTCACGAAACGTTAAAGTTACCTTTCGAAACAGGCCCTATAGATTTTTTCATGTGTGAACGTGTTCAGAGTTGCCTCTAAACACTATTTGCTACGCAAACACCGTGCCTTGGGGTTGTAATGTTGGCGGCGAACCCCTATAAAACAACCAATGTTTATGGGGAGTACAGAATGACAAGTCATATCATCGAGATTGATCAAAATAACGCCCAGCAGGTGTTAGTGGATGAATCGTTTCAACGTATTGTATTGGCGGATTTTTGGGCAGACTGGTGCGAGCCCTGTAAATCTTTAATGCCGGTGTTAGAGAAACTGGCAAACGAGTACGCAGGTCGTTTTTTGTTGGCAAAAATCAATGCCGACGAACATCAAATGATTGCCTCACAGTTAGGTGTGCGTAGCTTACCGACGGTATTGGTCTTTAAAGAAGGTCAACCAGTTGATGGTTTTGCCGGCTTGCAACCGGAGTCTGCAATTCGCGAGATGTTAAATAAGTATTTACCCAAATCTTGGGATTTAGACTTAGAAAAAGCACAGCAATTGATCGCAGATAACGAGATTGATCAAGCCTTAGTTTTACTGCGTCAGGCGGTTTTAGACTCTAATCAGCAGGCAAATATTTGCCTAGCCCTTGCTGATGTTTTAATTGCAACGAATCGACTCTCTGAAGCAGAAGAAGTACTCGCGCAAATTAAAATGGTCGATCAAGATGAGATTTATAAATCGCTGTTGGCTAAGTTAGAACTTGCCAAAGAGTCGGCCGTTTCTCCTGAATTAACTGCACTTCAACAGCAAGCAGAAAATAATCCAGAAGATCATCATATTCAATTGCAGCTTGCGGTACAGTACAACCAAAGCAATATGCATGAGAAAGCATTAGAAATTTTATTGAATATTCTCCGCAAGGATATGAACTTCGAAGAAGGCGCCGCTAAAAAATTCTATTTAGATATTTTAGCGACACTCGGCAAAGGAGATCCATTGGCGGTTCAATATCAACGTAAGTTTTATACGTTACTTTATTAATTAACGGTAACTCATATCTAAAATTAATGCTTAACGTCGGTTTAGTAGGCGTTAATAACTCGTCAGTTAGTAAATAATGCAGAGACTCAACTCTTGTTGAATCTCTGCATTTAATTTTTTGCAGTTTTATTATTTGTGATTAAAACGCGTTAAACACTTTAGGAACGAAAGTTTTCTTGTGTATTAATTGCACATTTTCCATTCAAAATTTAGTAGTGTGTTTATTTTTAGTGCATGCATATCTACAGCAAATACCGGTAGTGGTTTGCACCGGATTTCTCTTTGCCAATAAATTAAGAAAAACTCCGATTAAACTGAGTCTTTAGCAACATGAAGATGAGTGTTCTGATTAAATCAAGAATGCGTTAATCGGAAATTCCTCAGATCCTTGAGCCGTCATCTGCAAATACTTGTTCCATTGTTTGCAAATAATAGCCGCTTGCTATTTTACTGATACCCTTTGGCTTGCAGTTTAAATAAATGTGCGTAGGTGTTGTTTTTTGCGAGCAGTTCTTCGTGGCTGCCTTGCTCGATGATTTCGCCATTATCAACGACCAAAATATGATCGGCTGTGCGCACGGTTGAAAAGCGGTGGGATATAAAAATCGCAATTCTATTTTCTGTGTGTGATTTAAATTGCGAAAATATTTCTGCTTCGGCTTTTGCATCCATAGCGGATGTCGGCTCGTCTAAGATTAAGATATCTGCCTCAGGTTTTATAAACACGCGTGATAGGGCAATTTTTTGCCATTGTCCACCGGAGAGTTCCTGTCCGTCTTTAAACCATTTACCCAGTTGGGTGTGATATCCGTTCTGAAGGTTATTAATGAACTTGTCGGCCAAACCTTTTTCGGCGGCTCGTACCCAGGCTTGTTCGTCATCAAATCGAGCAATATTACCTGCACCTAGATTTTCACCCACTAAAAACTGATAACGCATAAAATCTTGGAAAATTACGCTAAATCTTTGGTGCAGTGCCGAAGGTTCCCAACTTGAAAGCGGTGTACCGTCCAGCGTAATGACACCTTCGGTGGGTTGATAAAGGTTTGTTAATAATTTAATGAGTGTAGTTTTACCGGAACCATTTTCACCAACAATCGCAAGTTTTTGTCCGGGTTTAATATGTAGATTGATGTTTTTTAAGGTTGCAAATTTAGCGTTGGGATAGGTGAAGGAAACATTATTAAAGCGCACTCCGTCACCGGGAGTTTTGCCGAAGGTAGCGGTTCCATGGTCTGAATCAACCGGTTGATCTAGGTACTCAAATAGGTTTGACAGATATAAGTTATCTTCATACATGCCGCTGATGGCGGTTAAAGAAGCACTAACGGCAGATTGTCCTTGTTTAAAAACCAACAAGTACATGGTCATTTCACCCAAACTGATCGTTCCGTAAATTGCGGCTAGAGCAATCCAAATATAAACGGCATAAAAAGCAATAGAACCCAGCAAGCCGAGCAACCAACCCCAAGTATCTCGTCTGATGGTGAGCTTTTTGTCTTCTAAATAAATTTTGTCAAAAATAGCCTGGTAACGATTGAGTAATCTTGGCCCCAGGTTAAAAACCTTAACTTCTTTGGCACTGTCTTCTCGGCCAAGTAGCGTCTCTAGATACAAACGTTGGCGAGTCTCTGGGGCGCGCCAGCGAAATAGACGAAAGGCCTCACCAGAAAATTTGGCCTCTGAAATAAAAACCGGAAAAGAGCCAATGAATAAAACCAGCAACGCCCAAAAAGAAAATTGCCACAGTATTACCGCGTAGCTTACAAGCGAAATGGCGTTTTGCATTAAACCAAATAATTTATTAATTAAAGCTAGCGGCCTTACCGAGGCTTCTCTGCGTGCGCGGGTTAATTTGTCGTAAAACTCCGAGTCTTCAAATTGGGTTAATGACAGTGTTAATGCTTTTTCTAAAATCATGACATTAACTTTTTCGCCCAGCTGCGCGCGCAATAGTGATTGGCAAACTGAAATTCCACGCTGCACAGCGGCAAGAACAATCACCAGTATCGCCTCTAATACCACCCAAAAGAGCGCGGTATTCTGCGGCTCGGTAACATCGGTATTGCCTTGTTGGTGTAGATTAGCAGCAAGTACTACCGAATCGACAATGTATTGCCCAAGTATTGCAATAGCTGCCGGTAAAAATCCGGCGATAAGTGTCGCCACCGCAAAGGCTATCGTGAGCGGTTTTGAGGTTAACCAAACCAGTTTTAATGCTTGCGGGCTGTATTGGAATGCGCCGCTGAAATTTTTAAGATTTAAACTATGCGGCTGGGGCTCGTTTTGTGTCTTCACAGTAACTCGATGTTTTCTTGTAGGTTTCTAGCTTTTTAAAGCAGTTATCGCTAATTATACCTGTAAAAGTAAGGCTGGCTTGTGCAAATCGGAGAATACGTGGTTTTGGCGTTCAATCGCGGGTGATAATTTCCGTGCACCTTTCATCTAGTGTCACGTAGTGGTCATTGAGTTGCTTATTGACATAAATAACGAACACTGGAATTTGATTTCTTCAAATTGCGTTTATCTTGCAGGCTAGGGCACAAACTCCTATTATCGCTGGCCCAAAATGTACCTGTGTATTTATGAGGCAAGACAGCCATGCAAAAGCCTGATGTAAAACCGAATAACCCACATTTTAGTTCTGGTCCGTGCAGTAAACGACCTGGTTATTCTGTGTCCAACTTGGATTTGACCACGCTTGGGCGATCTCACCGTGGCTCGGTCGGCAAGCCTGCATTGGCGAAAGCTTGTTCTCAAACCGCGGAAATTTTGCGTTTACCGCCGGGCTACCGCGTAGGTGTTGTACCGGCTTCGGATACCGGCGCCGTTGAAATGGCACTGTGGAGTTTGTTAGGTGCCCGTGGCGTCGATGTTTTAGCGTGGGAATCTTTTGGTTCTACATGGGTTAGCGATATTACCAAGCAACTTAAGCTAGATGACGTTCGTGTTTTAGAAGCCGATTACGGCAAGTTACCCGATCTAGAATCGGTTAACTTTGATAATGATGTTGTCTTCACGTGGAATGGCACAACTTCAGGTGTTTGCGTTCCTAACGGCGACTGGATTGCCGATAATCGTGAAGGTTTAACCATTTGCGATGCGACCTCTGCGGTTTTTGCCATGGACTTACCCTGGGAAAAACTCGATGTCGTTACTTTTTCATGGCAGAAAGTGCTTGGCGGCGAGGGTGCCCACGGCATGCTAGTGCTTGGCCCAAGAGCGGTAGAGCGATTAGAAAGCTACACCCCGTCTTGGCCAATGCCGAAGATTTTCCGCTTAACCAAAGGCGGTAAATTAATGGAAGAGGTATTTGAGGGCTCTACAATTAATACACCTTCAATGCTGTGTGTTGCAGATTACCTAGATGCATTGAACTGGTCTGAGTCGATCGGTGGTATTGATGCATTAATTGCCAAAAGCCAAGAAAACCTGAGTGTTATTAAAGAGTTTGTTGCTGCCAACGAGTGGATAAACTTTTTGGCTGAAAAACCAGAGACTATTTCGAGTACCAGTATTTGTTTAACCTTAGATGCAACGGAAGCACAGTTAAAATCTATGGTGAAATTACTTGAAAACGAAGCCGTAGCTTACGACATTGCTTCTTATCGTGATGCACCTGCTGGTTTAAGAATATGGGGCGGGGCGACGGTTGAATCGTCAGATTTAAAAGCTTTGTTGCCTTGGTTGAGCTGGGCCTATCAAGAAGTCACCGGCAATTAAGGTAGATTTTTCAGTAAAAATAACTCAGTTTAAGTTATCTGGGTCGCTAGAAACTGGCTCAGATAACTTTCATTCAAAAAAGCTTCTACGTTGCACGTTAACACGCCTGTCTTTCTGTTATTGATTAACACATCTGTTTTCTTTTAATTGCAAACATTAAATAATTCTAAACATCATATCTCGATAACCATTTGTCTTTTCGTTTAATAAACACAATTGTGTTTTATTTTTAAAGACAAATGCTTGTATGCCGAATCTCTTTAGAAGTCTTTGATTAACTCTTCCATAATTTAATTAGAGGGCATAAATTAAAAAATGTGATTTCCAACCTTCTTACAATTTCAATTATTTGGGTATATTGAAGCTGGCGACAAATTCTTGTGCGCAAAAAAGCTCTGGATTCATCTGAGCTTTTTATAAATTGCCTATAAAGTGCCAGTAAATTGAGTTTGCGCACTTAAACGCAACCTAGAATTCATAAAGCTGCCATGATTCTGAAACTTTGTGCCATTAATTTGGTCATATAGCAGCCTTGTAGCCGCTTTTCGGCTACCGATAAATACAGACAGATAAATACAAGAGAATAAAAATGGAAGATTATATAGAAGAGTTATTAGAAGAAACTTTTTTTGACGAAGAAGAGTTTTCACTCGACAGTGACGAAATGTAAATTTACGCAACACAGCGAATTTGTTATTTTGCAGTTACGTCTCGACCACGTTTAAAATCCCTCCCAGTTTCAACATTAGCCTTTGGCAATGTTTGAATTCATAAGACGCTAGGGAAAGTATTAAAGGCTGTGCTAAATTCTCTTTTTGGCACATAGCTTTTTCTTTTCTTAGATCATGCAATTATAGAAGCCAATTTTGAGTAGACGTTATCAGTGCCTTTGAGCTTATTAAGTGTGGCTGGATCGAAATTTTTCACTACAATAGGTAGAGAAATCCGTTACATTACGTTTTGTAATATACCTAATGAAGTGTGAAGTACTCTAAAAAATCACCAATAACGGCCATTCATATCACCTAAAATCTCAGGATCTTTGCACCATCTCACAGATAGTCGATGTTTTTATTTAATCTTCAGTAATATAATTTTAACTAACGAGCCTATAAGTTAGGCGTATTACAGCATTTAGGTGACACATGGTTTCAAGCGACAGTGATCAAGCTCAAGCGGTTGTTTTTATAAACAACAATCACATCGAGCGCGAAATGCTGTATTCAGAGTTTGAAGCTGTTTTAGATTCGTTCATTCCATTGCCAGAATTGGCCGGCCGCAACGCTACTGCGGTTTATCTGCAAATTAACAAACAGTTGATGGTTGAGTCGGCGGTGTTTTTCCGAATCAACTTCAATTTGGACGGCTTTCCAGACAAGACTTGGAATGTCCCTCTTATGCAACTAGCGTCTATAGCGGCGAGAGGCCCTAACTTGGGTGCCGGTCCAATCAAACTGGCTTGCTATACCCAATGCCCAATCGCAAATGCTAAACACAAACTCTGGGACCCAGAAATGGCTCCTGGTGTTAATCATTTTGCCGCTATCAAGAAGGTAGTGGCACGCAATCGCCTGTCTTTACCTTACGAAGCACCACCAAGCCAGCACGATTACAACTCTGAAGACCATATTCCAACGCTGAATATCATCGAAGAACGACGTTTTGAAAAAGCGCGTATTCTTGAAATCGAAGACGAAGTTCGAGCAAAGTACCAACAGAGTTTTCGTAATCGTCTAGCCGACACCCTAAAGAAACAGCGTTTGCAATTGGCGACTTTACGCAACAAGCATCGACAAAAGCTTGATCAGGTTCAGTTAGAGCACAAATACGAAGTAGAGCGCTTAAACAACAAAGTAGCATTGTTAGAGCAATCTTTAGCCGACGAAAAGCTCATGGTTTCTGAGCTGCAAAACGAACTTGAACAGCAAATTCGAAAAATGGGGCACATTCGTGAATATTTTGAAGAAAAACTCAAAAGTTTGCGTAATGTCGGTGAGGAACAGTTCGCCATCTTGCATCAACGTCATGAAAACGAAGTTGAGTCACGCATCAGTGAGGCGACCGATGCCCTGAACGAACAGCTGCAAATGCGCGATATTGAATTGATGTACTTAACGGAACATCAAAAAAATCTTGCTGAAGAAGTCTCCCAACTTCAAGAAGAAAATAACCAATTAAAAGAAAACACCAGTGATAAGTTTCTTGCAAAGTTAAGTGCGGCCGGAATTAGCTTTGCGGCTTATCAATCGGGAATTGGTCATATTAATATCGATAAAAACGAGCTTTTAGATTACATACAAGACCCAGAATTATTTGCCGCGCAAAAGTCCGGCGTCTCTGTATCAACTTACAAGTCTTGGTTAGGTCATTTTAAAAGCCCAACCTGTCAGGCTTTAAAAAGAGACGGTAGTATTTGCGGTTGTCAAATTAATCGTGTGACATCACCCGTGGAATTCCACCCCGGTGAGAGTGATCGCTGTGAAGAACACAGCCAGTCTAATGTTATAAAGTTTAATCGAGCTTAGCTTTTGTAGCTCCTGCTCCCGAATCTAAAGAAATTTAAGTCCAGCGCAAAAAAAGCCATCTTAATAGATGGCTTTTTTGTTTTTAAGATTTATTTAAAACGGCGATATTTAATCGACATTTTTAACCAATAATCCTTTTTCTAAATTATTACCTTGAACAATTAAGCCGGGTATTTGTTGCCACTGAATTTTCACAGTATAACCGGTACCCAATGCAGCTTCTAAAGGCTTACCGTTTTTGGCATTAATCATTTCGGTTAAGGTAAATTCAAAATTACCAACCGGCGTTAAAAGCTCCAATTTTTGGCCAACCTCAAAGCGGTTTTTGACTTCAATAGTTAATGATTGATCGTCGGTGTTAACCGCTTGAATATCACCAACAAATAATTGCGTGTTAGCGGTTGAATTACCAGTTTCGTAATTTTGGTATTCGCTAGGTACGTGGCGGCGGTAAAAACCTTCGGTAAAACCACGGTTGGCCATACCTTCAAGATCATCCATCAATTGGAAGTCAAATTCTTTACCTTCAGCGGCATCAAGAATGGCGCGCTTATAAACTTGTGCAGTTCGAGCGGCGTAATAATAACTTTTGGTTCGGCCTTCAATTTTTAATGAATCTACACCAATCTCCATTAAGCGTTTTACGTGTTGTACCGCGCGTAAATCTTTGGAGTTCATAATGTAAGTGCCGTGCTCATCTTCGTAAGCCGGCATCAATTCACCGGGACGGCCTTGTTCCTCTAATAGATACATCGGCGATACACGGTCTAAACCATCGTCGCTTTCGGACTCTTTGGTCGGATCAAAAAGCTCAACGGGTTTTTCGGTGATCTCTTTTAACGGAATAATTTCTCCGCCTTCCGATTGCTCAGCTTTGTGGGTGTTGTATTTCCAGCGGCAGGAATTCGTACAGGCGCCTTGATTAGAATCGCGGTGAGTCATATAGCCAGACAGCAAGCAACGACCAGAGTAAGCGATACAAAGCGCACCGTGGACAAACACTTCCAATTCCATTTCAGGAACGCGTTGTTTAATTTCTGCGATTTCGTCCAAAGACAGTTCGCGCGATAAAATAACTCGGCTCAAACCTTGTTGATGCCAGAACTTCACCGTTGCCCAGTTAACCGCGTTTGCTTGTACAGAAAGGTGCACCGGCATATCGGGCCATTTCTCACGAACCATCATAATCAAGCCGGGATCAGACATGATCAAAGCATCGGGTTTCATAGCGATAACGTCTTCCATATCTTTAAGATAGGTTTTCACTTTATCGTTGTGAGGGCTGATATTGCTGGCAATGTAGATTTGCTTACCCAATTCGTGGGCGCGCGCTACACCTTTGGCAAGGTTTTCAATTTTATTGAATTCGTTTTCACGTACACGCAAGCTGTAACGTGGTTGTCCGGCGTATACCGCATCTGCACCATAGGCAAACGCGTATTCCATGTTTTTAAGGGAACCGGCAGGAGAGAGAAGTTCTGGTAATTTCATAGTGTTTTAAGTTCAGATCGTAAGTCTAAAAACCGCGTATTTTACTCGGATTAGGATTGAGCACAAACTGAATTTTAAAAATCGTAAATTTATAGAAGAAAAGCGTCGAAAATCGACGTTTATAAGAGAAATAACCCGAAACGGCCAGAATTTGAGGGAAGATTTTTGTTGTTAATTGAATATTAACCCAGAAAAATCTGGGTTAATAAGGTCTCACAAAGCTTACTTCGTCTTATTGAGAGCAATTAGGCATCATTCATAAAAGCCTTAGATTCGTTATCAAAGATTCGACATTAATAATAAACACTGCCTGCGATATATGCCGGGAGGATAATTAATACCTTTAGAAAGTTCTGATTAACTCAAGCCTGACTTAATCAGAGGTTCTAATTAGAGCCTTAAATTTTCCAGCTTAAACCTAAACGTACATCACGACCGGGTTCGGCAACACCAATAATTTCGCCAACACGACCAGAAAAGCCGAAGGTACCGTGATCGAGATAATACTGATCAAACAAATTGTTAATGGTTAAATTAACGGTCATAGTATCTTTACCCGTTGGTGACCATTCTAAATAAATATCTTGGGTATTGTAGCCAGGTTTTTTCGGCGAGCCATCAGGCACTTGATCAAGAGAGCGAACTAAGCGACCATTCCAACCAAGTTCTAGATTGGTTTTTTCAAAGTGGTAAGCCATATTTACCGAAAGAACATCGCCGTAAGAGGTACCAATACCGGTATCGCTATCGCCGAGTGGCTCACCGTTTAATTCTGGGTCAACGTGAGAATAGCTAAAACCTGTGGTGAAACGAGACCAATTTTGAGAAACCGAAACATTGTAACCACGGGTGACCAAATCGCCTGCGTTGTCTAACACAGTTCCTAAATTTGGATCGGCAACGGTATCAACCACATTGTTAATTTCACTGCGATACACTTCAGCGCTCGCCTTAAAACCGCCATAGTTGTAACTCAATACTAACTCAGCGTTGTCGGCTTCTTGGCTTTTAAGATCAGGCGAGTATGCACGCGAACCAATTAAAACGGCTTCTTTAACATTTTGCCCGCGCAGTGCTTCAGAGTAGCCTGCACGTAAAGACCAGTGAGAGGTAAATGCGTATTCGGCATTAATGTTAGAGCTAATACCGCTATCAGAAAAATGCTGATCGTCTTCGTCATCCAGCCCGTAGTGATCGAATCGAGAACCAAAGCTCAGCGATAATTTATCGGTTAGTGCGAAAAAATCTTGTACATAAACGCCATAAACATCGGCGGTTTCTTCAAAACGTTCAATCTCATCAAAAGATGCTCCTTCGTCTTCACGAAAATCCATTCCGTACACCAAACGGTGTGAACCCAATAAACTGGTGTTGCGAATATCTAAACCGTAACTCTCTACGGTTGCACCAAAATCAATATTGGCAGCGGATTCACGATTGGTAATTTCGGTTTCAGATTGGTACGCGGTAACTTTTAAATCCACCAAATCGCTTGGACTATTAAACGAATAACTGAACGTAGTGGTTTCGCGTTCACTGGTTTGGTTAGTTGCGGTGTTACCGTTAAAATCGATAAAATTCGCGCGCAAATTACGAACAGCGTTATCATCACGGGTATCGTAACTTAAGCGCAAGGTTTGGTTTTCGGTAATTCTGCTGGTTAATTTTAATAAACCAATATTTTGCTCGGCATCGGTATTGGGAATTTCATCACCATGACCATCATGAATTTCTTCGCCTTTGGTTTGGCCCAAAACCAATAAACCGCTAGTATTTTCCGTCAAGCGTCCGTATAAGTTTGCGCTAACACGATAACCACGATTATTACTATTGTAACCGGTTTTAAATAATGAACCGAAGTTTTCATTCGCATCTAAAAGATCTTCCGCATCTTTGGTTTCAAATTGAATCGCACCACCCAATGCACCTGGGCCATCAAGCGCAGTGCCAGCACCGGCTTTAATTTCTACGCGCTTTAGTAACTCAGGATCAACCGACACACGACCTTGGTGGTGGAATAGGTAACCGGCTTGGTTAGCACCATCAATGGTAATGTTAAGGTTGGTGTCTTCTAAACCACGCACATAAATCTTTTGTGCAACACCTAACGAACCACCTACAGAAATTCCGGGTTGATCGCGGAAAATGTCTTCCAAATCGTTTGCTTGTTTTTTTTGAAGTTCTTCAAAATCAACAACATTAACCCCGTTAACACGATGACCTTCAACCTCAACAACTTCTATCTCATTTTCAGCCCAGGCCAAGTGGCTCGATTGAGCTACCGCAAATGCTAATAAAGACAACTTAAACTGGTGTTTTAACATAATGAATGATCTCGAATACTTAGCCACTTGTAATGCGAAGCATTATCATTTGCGTTTGATAAAAGTTCCAGCTAATTAACAAATATTAACAAACAACTGTTGGATCTCGATTCAACACCTAGAATTTTCAAAAAATTGCGTAGCTGGTTTAATTTAAATCAATAAAAACAACCGGTTATGAGAAAATCGCGAGATTGGAAAATTTAAGGTCTTTCACAATATATGACTTTATTAAAGGAAACTCTGATTAACCCAGAGTTTCTCGCGACACAAGGATGTGTCGCCAATTTCATGAACGGTAAGTGATTGAAATTGTAAAGAAATTGGAAATCACATTTTCGATTTCTGTCCTCTGATTAAATCATGAATGAGTTAATCAGAGGTTCCTAAAGTAATTTAATATGAAAACTCGAATTAATTGGATAATTACCGCCGTGAAGACATGATCCTTATTCGAACGAAAAACACATCTATCTCATAGGTAATTCAGTAATAGAAAGATAATCAACTTTTGAATAAATTCTGGTAATAAATTTAATGAATAACAAACCAGAATAATTTTTCTAGTTTAATCATAATGAAACTCTGATTAACTAACGTTTCAGCAGTACAGAATGTGTTGTCAATTTCAAGCAATGTAAATGATAGAATTTCAAAAAAATTGACAATAAGACCTTCAACTTTTTGTCGTCTAATTTAATCAAAAATGCATTATTTAAAGAGGCTCCATGAATAGGTTATTTATAGCTTCTAAAAAATGTTAATTTTGTTATTTAAACACCGGCAAAAACACTGGAAATAAAGAACTTATACTTTACTCAATTCATATTTAAAAGTTTTATAAATTGCCAAATTGATCCACAAAGCACATAGATAATTAACGCATTCCGTGTATGATTCAATGTTATAACCATTGACACGAACGAATAGGGCAGGCTTTATGAAAATCAAGAAAATAATTAACACTTTAGTATTGTGTGTGGCAAGCTCTAGCGCAATTTCAGCTTGGGCAGAATCATCCGTTTGGAAGGTAACAAAAGGTGATAAATTCTTTTACATTGGCGGCACCGTACATTTATTAAGCTCAAGTGATTTACCACTACCTAAAGAGTTTTCTACCGCCTATAACAATTCTGACGAAATTATTTTCGAGACCGATACAGAAGTAGCCAATTCCTTGTCATCTCAACAAAAATTAATTGCCGCAATGACACTACCCGGTGACCAAACACTACGCACTCAGCTTTCTCCCAAAGCTTACCAAGCGTTAAATACTTTCTTTTCAGAACGTAACTTACCACTCGCAAGTTTTGAAAAATTTAAACCATGGGGCGTGTCGTTATTGGTTTCGGTTCTCGAATATCAACGATGGGGATTGCAAGCAGAGTTCGGCGTTGAAACCGTAATCTCAGAACTCGCGCAGCAAGATAATAAGCCGCTACAAGAACTCGAAAGCTTTGATGAACAACTTTCATTCTTTAAAAGCATGGAAGCAATAAACAATAATCAAGTTATCGAATACACATTAAGCGATTTAGAACAATTACCCGAATTTATTACCGACATGAGACAAAATTGGCGCAGCGGAAATTTAGAACAGTTTTTAGAAAACGCCTCCATTAAAGAAATGAAAACCAAATTTCCCAAAATGTATAACACACTCATATTGAATAGAAATAATCGCTGGATTAGCCAACTCGATGAGCTTAACAACGACAATAAAGTAGAATTTGTTTTGGTCGGCTCATTACATCTTCCCGGTGAAGACGGTGTACTGAATAAATTACAAAAAAAAGGTTACAAAGTAGAACAGCTTAACAACTAATGAGTTTTTGTGGTTGAGAATACATATGGAAGACAAAATGATGGGGGCCTTAGTTGGCCTAGCTTGTGGCGACGCGGTTGGTACAACCTTAGAATTTAAAGTCAAAGGAACATTTGAACCTATTAGCGACATGATTGGCGATGGTCCTTTTAATTTGGAAAAAGGGCAGTGGACTGATGACACCTCCATGGCTTTATGCTTAGCACACAGTTTGGTGTACAAAAAAGGGTTCGATCCTGTTGATCAAATGAATCGCTATTGTAATTGGTACCAACATGGTTACATGAGTAGTAATGGTCACTGTTTTGACATTGGCGCAACTGTATCGACCGCTCTCAGACGATATCTAACCGATAAAAACCCTTTTAGTGGCTCAACGGATCTTCGCTCTTCGGGAAATGGCTCAATCATGAGGTTGGCGCCAATTCCTATTTTTTATCATAAAGAATTGAATGCCTGTGTTCATTATGCCGGTGAAAGCTCAAAAACTACCCACGGTTCTGAGCTTTGTATTGAATCATGCCGTTTGTTCAGTTATTTAATTCACAAAGCATTCTCTGCAAACAATAAAGACGAAATATTCGAAAATATTCCGTTCAAAACCTGCGATGAATTACGCTTAATAATGGATACTTCTTTTAAAGATTTAGCGTATATACAACTAACCGGTAGCGGATTTGTTATCGAGAGTTTAATTTCTGCATTATGGTGTTTTTATCACGGAAAAGACTTTAGAGACGCAATCCTGCTTTCTGCCAACATTGGTAATGATGCCGATACAACCGCAGCTATCTGCGGCCAAATTGCAGGTGCTTACTATGGTTACTCGAATATTCCTGTCGATTGGCGGGAATCAATCACCATGGCAGATGAAATTAAAACATTAGCTCTGGACTTATATTCTATGGGTAATGACTTGCTACAATAAGAGTGTAAGAAACGTCGTTCCGGCTGAGGCACGTATTGATACAGGGAAGTGTCTACAATGGTTTTCCTTCAGTATTTATTCAATGCTTTCCGTGCGTTGTTCAGTTATAGATCTTTTTGATATTTTTTAGAATACGTCGCCGTTGCCTAAGACTAATAATTTTTTCTACAAGTCTATAGGAACCTTCTCGTATCTTCCCCAATGATTAATCCTGTTAACTTAATCAGTGTGTTATCAAGATTACGATTCATTACTCAATTATTCTTGCGATTTATTCCTATCTAGAGTTACGCGGTTTCAAGTAATAACTGCAATTTCATAACGCAGCGAGTAAATCAACTCGCTGTCCCATAAATAATTCATT
>NZ_BAAGIE010000021.1:0-83606 GCF_054658275.1 Sessilibacter sp. MAH3
CAATCACTTACCGTTCTTGAAATTGGCGACACATCCTTGTGTCGCGAGAAACTCTAGGTTAATCAGAGTTTCCTAAAAAATTTTACCTGTAAAATGTATCAAGACCGGTTTTTTATTCTCTCGTTTAATCAAAAAAACTTAACAATTGCTTTGTCAAAAATCCGTCGCTATCGCATTTAAAAAGTGCGAACAAGTTACTGTTTTTAAAATTCAAAAAAACTAAAGCACAAAAGGCTGATTTAAATTAACAAATCCTACGTCTGTTAATCTTGAATAAACGCATTCAAATCGGCAAAGTTAGCTTGGTATTGTTTTTTTAAAAAAGCAATTTGGGTGTATGTTTACTGCTACTGATTTTAAAATCAAAAATAGCTAAATATTCACAAACAAAGCGCACTATATGCATAAATGTGGATGTTCCTAGCATTTATTTACACTTTATGTGCGATTAGTGCAATTTCTACCGTTGGAAAATAATGTACACTAAAAACGTAATTCACATATTATCCGCTCTAATATTAATTGTGTTCTCGGTTAAGGGATTAGCGATGTCCTTTTTTGGCTCAAGTAGCAGTGACAAAAATAAAGAAGAAATCATTATATTCGGTGGCATGGAAGGCCAACTGTTATTTGAAGGAAAGCCAGCCGCAGGCGCCGAGGTAAAACTTTGGACAAAGTGGGATTCTTCTGACGGCGATACCGTTGTTGTCACTTCCGATGAAAACGGCCACTTTCAATTTGAAGAGCAAAAAGGTACCTACAAATCCAGCGCATTTACCCAGTTAGTGATTAACCAACAAATCACGGCAACCTACCAAGGCGACGAATACCTTATTTGGAATTTCAGTTCATTAAAGGTATTTAATGAAGGTGCGCTTGGTTATAACCCCAAAAATTTAATGTGCGAATTAACGAACGATCGTGAATATTACGAGGAAGGAGCTATCTCGTTATTCACATCATGCAGCTGGGACAACTAATTTCCGAGAAATCGTTATGACTACTTTTACCCCCAAGGAAACGGCTGAACTCGCAGAAGCAATCTACCGAGTTCAAAATGAAATGACCTTCGAGTTTTTAACTGTCAAAGAGGTCTTTCGCACAAAAGGAAAAGATAAAACCAAATCATCTGTGTTAAAAGCCGATGTGGGTGGAAGAATCTTACTGGCCGCTAAAGACAATTTTGGCGCTTGCGCAATGGCTGGGGATAAATATCCCGGCGCCATGGTTATGATGTTCCGTGGTACCACCACGGCTAATAACAAGGCTGATTTCTTAACCGATGCGCGCATTGGTATCTCGTTATCAGACGCGGGTATTCCGGTTCATAACGGTTTTCAAAGCACTTTTTCAAGTATGTTGCCTGACATTCGACGTTTCGTTGCCGAAAATGTTGGCGCTGCAACGTCAATTCACTGTATTGGCCACAGTCTAGGTGGAGCGGTGGCGAGTTTGGCCGCCGATTGGGCTGCTCGTAACACCAACAAGCCAGTAAGCTTGTACACCTACGGTCAGCCGCGTGTTGGTACCGAATTATTTGTAAGAAGCACTAGCAAGAAAATTGGCCCTGCCAATATTTACCGCTGTTTCCATAAAACCGATCCAGTGCCGATGGTGCCTTTGTATCCTTACATGCATGCGCCGCATAAAGCGAATGGTTACTTCTTACCTTCATCTCAACCACTGGTTAGTGGTGAAGCACACAAGATGGCGAACTATATCGAGTCGGTTGCTGGGCAGTCTTGGGAGCAACTATCCGGTATCGCTCAAGATCCGTTCACCCTTGAGTCATCCATTGAGAACTGGCTGAAATCTAAATCGCCGGTAAGTACCAGCAGCCCTACCTTCTGGCGCTGGTTAGACTCGGCCATTATCTACGTGTTGAAGAAAGTCTTGTCAAAAGCCCTTGGCGCTTTGGCGTTGGGTTTACAAGGCGTTCTTATCAGTGGTTTTACCGTTGCCGACAAGCTAGCGTACATCTTGTCAAAAGGTATCGATCTTGCCGAACACCTAAGCATTTGGGTAGAGCGTTTGGTTCGTAAGATGATGTCTGCGTTAGGCATGAAAGCAGCGAAATCAAAAGACGAAATGACCCGCGATTTGATTCGTACGGTGTTATTGAAGTTGACCGATAAGGCAAACCGTGAAGCGCGTAAGGCGATCAAAAAGCTGAATGGTTGATTTATTGATTGTTTTAGCAAAATTATTCGCGTCAATAATTTTGTTATCACTGTTTATTGCAGGTGTCTTTAAAGCAAACCCAAAAACACACAACCCTAAAAATCGGCCCATTGCGGAATACATGGCCGGTTTTATTTGTACCTTTGGTGCCTTGTTAGGTTTGTATTTTTTGTGGATTTATTAAGCGAAAGCATTAAAGAGCGAGTGCATAAAAAAACCGGCTAAAAGCCGGTTTTTTTGTCTCTGAAATTCGGTGTTCGCGAATTATTCTTGATAGGCAGAGATAGGCAAGCACGAGCACACTAGGTTTTTATCGCCGTAGACGTTGTCGATACGACCAACCGGCGGCCAGTACTTGTTGAGCTTTAAACTTTCCGTTGGGAAGGCTGCCTGCTCTCTGGAGTAAGCTCGCGTCCAGTCTGCGCCCAGCAACGAGTTTGCCGTGTGCGGCGCCATATGCAAGGCGCTGTGCTCGTAGCTAATGTTGCCAGCAAGAATCTCGTCGATTTCAGCACGAATCGCCAGCATCGCGTTGATGAATCTATCCAATTCTTCCTTTGATTCGCTCTCGGTCGGTTCGATCATCAAGGTGCCTGCCACCGGGAACGACATGGTTGGGGCGTGAAAGCCAAAGTCGATCAAGCGCTTGGCGATGTCATCCACCGTCACACCGGATTGCTCTTTTAATGGACGCATATCGAGAATGCATTCGTGAGCAACGAGTTTGTTTTTACCGGTGTATAACACGGGATAGGCCGATTGCAGACGTTTAGCAATGTAGTTGGCGTTGAGAATAGCCACCTTGGTGGCCTGAGTGAGGCCTTCCGAGCCCATCATTTGAATGTACATCCACGTGATTGGCAGAATACTCGCGCTGCCAAATTGCGCCGCAGACACGGGGCCTACACCGTTTTCGGTAGATTGATAGCCAGAATGCTGCGGTAAAAACTCGGCCAAATGCGCTTTTACTGCGACTGGACCAACACCTGGGCCGCCGCCGCCGTGGGGAATGCAAAAGGTTTTGTGCAGGTTCAGATGCGAAACATCGCCGCCAAATACACCGGGCTGACAAAGACCAACCATGGCATTGAGATTGGCGCCATCGATGTACACCTGACCGCCGTGCTGATGCACGATTTCGCAGACCTCTTTAACGCTTTCTTCAAACACGCCGTGGGTTGAAGGATAGGTAATCATGATGGCCGCAAGCTGTTCGTGATGCTTTTCAGCCTTGGCTGTCAAATCTTCTAAATTGATGTTGCCGCGACTGTCACAGGCAACCACCACCACGCGCATACCGCACATTTGTGCCGAGGCCGGATTGGTTCCGTGAGCCGAACTTGGAATCAAGCAGATGTTGCGTTGATCATCGCCACGGCTTTGGTGGTAAGCACGAATCGCCAATAAACCTGCGTACTCGCCCTGAGAACCCGCATTGGGTTGCAGCGAAATCGAATCGTAGCCGGTAATGGCGCACAACCACCGTTCTAGCTCGGTGATCATGTCGGTATAGCCGGTCACCTGATCGCGCGGCGCGTGTGGGTGAACATTGGCAAACTCGGGCCAAGTGATTGGAATCATCTCGCTGGTGGCGTTGAGCTTCATGGTGCAAGAACCGAGCGGAATCATTGCGCGGTCAAGGGCAATGTCTTTATCGGATAAGGCGCGCAGATACCGCAGCATTTCGGTTTCAGAGTGATAACGATTAAACACCGGATGCGTCAAGGCTTCACTTTGGCGACGGCAGTCGCTGTCGATGGACCAATCCGCTGCGTTCAATGCTGCAATGATGGCGGCTTCATCGGTTGTGGCGCCAAACACGGTAAGAATGGCAACCAAATCCGTAATTTCGCAACTTTCATCAAGGCTTAAGCCAAGATTAACTGAATCAATTTGGCGTAAGTTAATGCCATTTTGCTGCGCTTTTCCAAGAATTTCCGCGGTTTTATCACCAGTATTCACAGTCAAGGTATCGAAGAACGTCTCGCTTTTTAAACCAAAGCCTAAAGCTTTTAGTGAGTTCCCCACCGCGACGGTTTTTGCGTGAATAATCTTGGCAATGTTAGCTAAACCTTCTGGGCCGTGATAGACCGCGTACATGCTGGCAATCACCGCCAATAAAACCTGCGCGGTACAAATGTTCGAGGTGGCCTTTTCACGGCGAATGTGTTGTTCGCGAGTCTGCAACGCCAAGCGCAAGGCCGGATTACCATTGGAATCAATGGAAACTCCCACCAAACGGCCCGGCATGGAGCGTTTGTAGGCTTCGCGAGTGGCCATAAAGCCAGCGTGCGGTCCGCCAAAACCCATGGGTACGCCAAAGCGCTGGGAGCTGCCAACAACAATGTCGGCACCCATTTCGCCCGGTGTTTTTAGAATCAATAAACTTAAGATATCGGCTGCGACGGCGACCAAAGTGTTGTGTGAGTGCGCGCGCTCGATGACTTCGGAGAAATCCGTAACAGAACCGTCGGAACCCGGATTTTGCAAAAGCGCGCCAAAGCAATCTTCTCTTAAATCGGTATTCGGATTGCCAACCACCACTTCAATGTCGAGGGGTTCGGCGCGGGTTTTTACGACCTCGATGGTTTGTGCAAAGGTGTTGTGATCGACAAAAAATTTGCTGCCTTTGTTTTTGGTCATGCGATGACACAGGGTCATGGCTTCGGCGGCGGCTGTGGCTTCATCCAGCAATGACGCACTGGCGATATCCATGCCCGTTAAATCGGTGATCATGGTTTGGAAATTTAATAACGCTTCCAAACGACCCTGAGAAATTTCCGGCTGATATGGCGTATAGGCCGTGTACCAAGCCGGATTCTCAAGAATGTTGCGCAAAATAACCGCTGGCGTTTTGGTACCGTAGTAGCCTTGGCCAATCAACGATTTGGCAACGACGTTCTTTTTAGCGAACTGCTTTAAACGGCTAAGCGCTTGGCTTTCCGATAACGCTTCTGGTATCTGCATACCTTCTGGAATGCGAATGCTCGCGGGCACCACGGCGGCAATGAAGTTGTCGAGGCTGTCGTAACCTAACTCGTCCAGCATGGCTTGTTGACTTCGGGCATCTGGACCGATGTGGCGATTGAGAAACTCTTCACCGCCAAATGAAGTGTGCTTTGATGAGAACTCAGAGCGAGATAAATCGGATAACAAGCTCATGTTGGGTAGGTTTCCTTCACTGAATAGTAGATGACTGGACAGATCGAGCTCGTGTTGCGGCAGCAACCGCAAGCTCGTAAAGCAGAGGCATGGCGCTCAAGGCCCAGCAAAAAGTGTAGACGTGAAATCCCAGTCTTTTTGCCGGCCGAGTGTTTTAGCCGCGGTAATAGTTCTGGGTGACAAACGGGGTCTTGGCGACGGTAACGGGAATCAACTTGTTGCGTACCAAGGCAAAAATCTCGGTGCCAATTTTCGCAAAATCCGACGACACATAACCCATGGCGATAGGTTTTTCGAGGCTTGGGCTGAAACCACCGCTGGTGACTTCACCAATTTCTTGAGAGTTTGCGTCCACTAATAAGGTACCGCTGCGAACCGGTGTTTTTGATTCAACCGATAGGCCGACGCGTTTTTTTGAAACGCCTGATTCTTGGGCCGCAAAGATGGCATCGGCGCCCAAAAAATTACCGGCTTTCGAACCGTTGGCGCGACGGTTTTTGTGGACGTTCCACGCTAAAGACGCTTCGCAGACATTGGTTTGGTCATTCATGTCTTGGCCGTACAAGCAAAGACCAGACTCTAAGCGCAAAGAGTCCCGTGCACCCAGACCAATTGGCGCTACCTCATCAAACGACAAAATATGTTCGGCAAAACTGCGCGCAAGCTGTGCCGGTACCGAAATTTCAAAGCCATCTTCACCGGTATAGCCCGAACGGCTAATGAACATGGATTCGCCCTGAACGGTAAATTCGCCAAATTCCATAAACTTCAGTTGCAGCGCTTCTGGGCAGATCGACTGCATTACGCTCGCCGCTTTTGGGCCTTGTAGGGCGAGCAGTGCGCGATCGGTTAGCTCGGTGATTGTGCTGGCACTGATATGGGCGCGAAGGTGCTCGATATCTTTGTATTTACAGGCAGCGTTGATGACAATAAAAAATGTGTTCTGTTGCCAGCGCGCAATGATCAAGTCGTCGATAATAGCGCCATGATCGTTGGTAAGTAATCCGTAGCTTTGGCTGCCAATGGCAAGTGCTTCTAAATCGAGAGGAATTAGCTGTTCCAGTTCCGAGGCGGCGTTGGGGCCTTCAACAATAACCTGACCCATGTGGGATACATCAAACAACCCAGCGCTTGAGCGAGTGTGTAGATGCTCGGTTTTCACTCCTGTTGGATATTGAACCGGCATAGAGTAGCCTGCAAAAGGAACCATCTTGGCGCCAAGTTGCTCGTGAAGTTCATTTAAGGGAGTGGTTTTTAAATCGCTGGAGTAGCTGTTTGTATCGGCCATAGCTTTTCTCAAATATAGAAAGAGTCAACACAGATATACGGAGGCACATTAAGTTTAACCACAGTTTGGTGATAAGTTTAATTAATAGTTAAAATGCAAGTATAAGAATTTTAAATACAATATGGGGGAACGTATGATACGAAACATTCCCACGGACTTGCTCAGAACTTTCGTGACAATCGTGGATGTAGGTGGCTTCACAGCGGCGGCTGAATTATTGGGGCGTTCACAACCGGCAATTAGCTTGCAACTTAAACGGCTGCAAGAGCTAACCGGACAAAAATTACTGTCCAGAAATGGATTACAGATTGAGCCCAACAGCAAAGGCAAGATGATGTACCGTTACGCCAAGCAAATATTGGCGCTTAACGACGAGGCTCTGGCTCAATTTCATTCAACGGCCATTAACGGCAAGGTTCATTTTGGAATTCCCAGTGAATTTGCCACCACACTCTTGCCGAAAATAGTTGGTCGATTTGTTCGCGCCTATCCGAACGTGACCTTAGAGGTCACCAGCGCGCTGACAAAAGAACTGTTGTGTGAACCCAAACGAAGCAATTTTGACCTGATTCTGGCGTTGTTTTTGGATAACGATTTCTCTGAAAATCTAAAGAGCACACCTTTATTTAAGCGCGACGATTTGGTGTGGGTTGGCAATGGCCGTGAAGAGTTCGAAGAAGAGGACCCGATTTCTTTGATTGTGGCGCCGCATGGCTGCATTTATCGCCGCCGTATGATCGAGCGGCTTGAGGCACAAAATCGGCGCTGGCGACTGATTTACACCAATCCCGATTTGACCGGCATTACCACGGCTATTGAAGAAGGCTTGGGTATCACCGCATTGGCGCGTAGCACTGTGCCTAGCAATCTAAAAATCCTCCATGAGAATCCTCTGCTTCCGGCCTTGGGTGACATTGCCATTAGCTTGATTGCTCCCAACCCCGCCAGCAACGAAGCCGTATCAGTGTTGCGAGATTTTGTTGCCACATCGCTGAAAATATAGTGTTTTGCCCGTAATTTTGTGTTTCCGTCATCTTTCGGCGTCATACTGTGTGACGTCGAAAGTAACCTATTTTGCAGCTGCCGAACACATGGCCAGCGCACATCACCCAAAGCAACGCCAACAACCTTTAACAATGGAGCAAAGCATGATTACGGTTTATGGATTTGGACAAATGATATCAATAGCCGATGCTAGCCCCTTTGTTTTGAAGGTGTATACCTATTTAAAAATGGCCGGCATTGAATACCAGTCGAAAGCCGGAATGAAATATTTATCCAAATCTCCGAAGGGAAAGCTGCCATTTATTGACGATAACGGCGCAGTTATTGGCGATTCGGAATTGATCATCCAGCATCTGCAAAAGCGCTATAACATCGAATTAGACAATCACCTCGATACCCGGCAACAGGCGCAAAAGGTGTTGTTCCAAAAAGCGTTAGACGAGTGCTTTTATTGGTTTATTGTTTACGGTCGTTGGATCAACAATTCTGGCTTTACTGTGGTGCGCAAAAACTTCTTTAATTTTATGCCGCCGGTCATGAAGCAGATAGCGCCGCTCGTGGCGCGGCAAATGGTGAAAGGCTCGATCAAAAAACAAGGTTTGGGTCGCCACAGTGAAGCTGAGCTGATTCTTATGTGTGACGACATGTTAAAGAGCTTGTCGGATTTGCTTGGCAATAGCGACTATTTCTTCAATAACCAACCATCTAGTTTTGATGCCATCGCCTATGCGCATTTGGCTGAATTGATTGAGGTGGATTTAAACGGGCCGTTTAACCAAAAAGCCAGGTCTTACGATAACTTAGTGCGTTATTGTAAGAATATTCATGATCGCTATTTCGTGAGCGATAAATAAAGACTTTCATCTAACGCTAATGCCTGTAAGCAAGATAAGTACAGAAAATGCGGTTGCCGCGTGAGTTTTCGTCGATAACAACAACACGAACAAATAATTCATTAAAAAACGGACTGACTTGAGAAAATACCATGTTGAAAGAAGCGGTGTCGGCCAAAAAAGCCTTTAAGAAAAAATTGTTGTCCTGTGTATTGTTATCGGGCGTGAGCCTTGCCGGTATCAGTGGTTTCGCGGTTGCAGAAGACCAACCCAAGCAAGTGGTTTGGGATTTAACCGAAATTTACGCCAATAACGAGGCTTGGGAAACGGCTTACGATAAGGTTCGCGCTGATATTGCTACATTGCCTGAATTCAAAGGCACCTTAGGTAAAAGTCCAAAATCATTAGCCAAAGCACTGGACGCCATTTTTGGCGTACAAAAAGAAGCGGTGCGTGTTTATGTTTATACCAGTTTAAATCACGATACCGATCAGCGCTCTGAAGACAATCAAGAGCGATTTGCCAAGGCCAATTCGTTATTTACCGAGTTCGGCGAAGCGCTTTCGTGGATGGACCCAGAAATTCTGGCTCTTGGCAGTAAGAAAGTTGAAAAATTCATCAAGAAAGAGCCAGGCCTTACTCCTTACGACTACTATCTTCGCTCTGTTGTTAAAAGCGGCGAACATCTTTTAGACGAGAAAGGCGAATCTTTATTAGCTTCTGCGTCGGCGGTATTGGGTAGCCCTAACGAAATCTACGAATTACTCGTTAATGCCGATGTTAAATGGCCGGAAGTAACGCTATCGACAGGCGAAACCATAACACTTAATCAGGCGGGTTATTCACGTTATCGCAGTCTCGCCAATCGTGACGATCGCAAATTGGTGTTTGATACCTTCTGGCAAACCTGGCACGACTATCGCGACAGTATTGGCAAAATTTTAGGTACCGAGGTACAAGCCAATATCTTTACCGCCAAGGCGCGCAACTATGATTCGGTCTTGCAAAAAGAATTGGATCAAGAAAATCTTCCAGAAGGCGTGTATCGCACACTAATCGCAGAAGTGAACAAATCGCTGCCTGTATTACACCGTTACTTTAAGCTGCGTGGTGAAATCTTAGGTATCGACCAGATGCGTTACTACGATATCTATCCACCGCTGGTTGAGCTGGATACCGAATTTGGCCTCAAAGAATCTAAAGACATCACTCTAACCGTGCTTAAGCCATTAGGTGAAGACTACTACGAGAAGCTTGAAACGGCACTGAATTCAAACTGGGCGCATGCTTATCCACAACCCGGTAAGCGTTCGGGCGCCTACATGAACGGCAGCGTTTACGATGTGCATCCGTATGTTTTGCTCAATCATAACGACGACTACAACGGCCTATCGACCTATGCGCACGAATGGGGCCATGCCGTTCACAGCATGTTGGCTAACGAGGCCCAGCCGTACCTAAAAGCAGACTATTCAACCTTTACTGCCGAAATTGCCTCCATCATTAATGAAATTCTATTAGAAGAATATTTGATCGAACGCGCCGAAACCAAAGAAGAAAAACTCTTCTATTTAGGCCAGGCTCTGGAATCGGTGCGTGGTACCTTCTATCGCCAAGCCATGTTCGCTGAATTTGAATTAAAAATTCACGAAACCGCAGAAGCTGGTGAACCCTTAACCGGTGCAAAATTATCAGACATCTACGGCGACCTTCTGAAGAAATATCACGGTCACGACGAAGGCGTATTGCTAATCGATGACGTATACACCAACGAATGGGCCTACATTCCGCACTTCTACTACAAGTTCTACGTCTTCCAATACTCAACCTCCATGGCTGGGGCATCTTGGTTTGCCGAGCAACTACTCGCAGGCGATACCAAGGTTCGAGACTCGTTTATTGACGTGCTAAAAGCCGGTGGATCAGACGACGCCTACAAAATCCTAAAAACTGCAGGCTTAGACATGGCAAAACCCGAGCCCTACCAAGCTACCGCGCGTCGCATGACCGACATTATGGATCGAATCGAAGCACTGTTGGCTGAGTAAGATGTTTTGGTTATTTATGCAATAAAAAAGGCGCCGAAGGCGCCTTTTTTCTGAATAAAATTTATACGCAAGCGTTTATCAGAAGAAGTTTTCAAGTCTTGCTGTTGCAGATATGGTTTGAGTTGCGCCGGTGGAAAGGTCAATAACCGTTGCGGATCCAACATAGTCTACGTACGCGAAGATAGTCGTTGAGCAGCTTAATGACGTAGGTGAACAAGATGGGTCGTGCCAGTCGATATAAAAATTTGCCGGCGGGTTGTCTACCCTGAATATCGCTGTAGTACTATTTCTATCGTCGATGCCAAAACATTCACCGGTAAAGAATCTGTCAAAGTTGATGGTATCAACCAAACAGCTCATGCCAGCTGCAAAGGATGTTGAAGAGAATACTAGAGAACCTAAGATAAGAGCTTTTAAAACTTTCATTTATCGCTTCCATTTTGTGGGTTAGAGATTAGGTCATTAAGCTTTTGGCTTTTTGAACGACCAATAAAACATTAGCGAATTAATCTGTTAATTTTTGTTAGATAGTTCTCGTTTTTAGGCATGTGTGTTTAATTATTTTTATCTTTTTGTTAGGTGAAAACTAAAAGTTAACACCTAAGTTTTATTTCTGTTTTCTTTAGTTTTAAAGCCTTCTCGTGTTGTGAATTAAGGCTTGAGAAAGTACTAGTTCAAATTAAATACATCTTGCTTCCCCTTCAATTTTTGCGATTACTCTTGCTTTCGACATAAACTTATTCAAGTTCTTCTGCTTTACTTTCATCTTTAAAAGAAATTTGGAATTCAAAATGTCCACCTATCTTCGTCGTACCAAAATTGTCGCTACCGTCGGTCCTGCTAGCGCTAGTCCTGAAATGATTGCTCGTTTGTTGGATGAGGGCGTGAATGTTTTTCGCTTAAATTTTTCTCACGGCAGCGCTGAGGGTCATCGCAATCAGGCCAAGGTGATACGTGAGGTTGCCGAGGAGAAAGGCCGTAACGCGGCGATTTTGGGCGATTTACAGGGCCCTAAGATTCGTATCGGTGATTTGGTTAAAGATACCATTGAGTTGATCGATAATTCTCTGATTACGCTTACCATCGACGACGATAAACCACACAGTGAGACGCGCATTGGTGTGGGGTACAAGGCGTTGCCTAAGTTTGTAAAACCTGGGGATATCTTGTTATTAGACGATGGATTAATGCGTTTAGAAGTTGTGAATGTTTCTGAAACCGACGTCGAATGCCGGGTGATTTCTGGCGGAATCTTAAAGTCGCGTAAAGGCTTAAATCGACTTGGTGGTGGTTTGTCTGCGCCAACCATCACGGCCAAAGATGAGCTGGATCTAAAACTCGCCATCGAGCTTGAGCTGGATTATTTGGCAGTGTCTTTCCCAAGTTGCGCCGCTGACTTAAAACCGGTGCGCGATGCCTTGAATGCCTCGGGTGTTAAAACCGGCATTATCGCCAAAATTGAACGTGCCGAGGCGGTTGGGTCAGAAAGCACATTAAAAGCATTAATCGAAGCCTCCGACGGAGTGATGGTTGCGCGCGGAGATTTAGGGGTAGAAATCGGTGATCCACAGCTAATTGGTGTGCAGAAAAAAATCATTCGATTGGCCCGCCTAGCGAATAAACCGGTAATTACCGCCACACAAATGATGGAATCCATGATCAATCAACCGGTGCCTACTCGTGCAGAGGTATTCGATGTTGCTAACGCAGTGCTCGACGGCACTGACGCGGTAATGCTTTCTGCCGAAACCGCTAGTGGTAAATATCCTGCTCAGGTGGTTCGAGCCATGGCGGCAACCTGCGTGGGCGCCGAGCAGCATCCAGATGTGCGTATTATTGATCGTGAAATTGAACAGACTTTTTATCGCATTGATGAATGCATTGCGCTGTCGGCAATTTACGCAGCTAATCACCTATACAATATTGGCGCGATTATTTGTTTAACCGAGTCGGGAAATACGGCTTTATTGATGTCTAGATTGGGCTCTGGTTTGCCTATTTTTGCGTTGTCTCGTCATAAAAATACCTGCCGAAAAATGGCCTTGTATCGCGGTGTAAAATCGATTTTTTACGATGTGACCGAAAGTGGCGGTGACATTTATCAATCGGCCTTGGATACAGTTGGTCAAACCGGCGGTTTAATCAGCGGCCAACGCGTGGTTATTACCTGTGGTGATGTTTCTGGCAGTGGCGGCCAAACCAATCATATTAAAATATTGCAGTGGCAAACGAAGTCTTAATTTTTGAGGAATCGTAATTAATTTTACGAACAGAAAACTCTTAATAAATGCCTAATCAATGCGCGGTCTTAATCAATAAGAGTTTTCTGTTAAATTATTTTCTGGCAATTTCCTGCTTTCCTACAATTCGATTTCTCATTACTGAATCTGCTGCTTAATTCTGTTTTGATTTAATCAGCAGATCGAATTTCTAAATCGCACTTTCAATGTTTCCCTAATTTCAATTTACTCATCTTATTAATTAGCGATCTTCAGTAACTGATAGCGCTAATGTAGTCCGAGGTTTTAAACGAATAAATATTGAAATTTATTTTTAAATATCGATGTTTGGTAAATTATATGTCACGAATTTATCAAGTATTTCCTGCGATTTAGAGGCTTAGATTCAGTATTCGAATAAATTCTATTGTTAATAGAATGAAAAGGTTATTCGGCGATCTTGAGAGTCTTTCAATGCTTGTTTATGCTATAAGCCTGAACAGTAATCGTACATTTAGAATAAGAATAAAAGAATTAGGTGTCTGAAATTCGTTTATTAGCTCATTCTTTTTTGATTTTTGTAATTAAACCTCTGCAAGCAGCACCTAATATTTGGTTTTTTCTGAATGTTGGTTACCCACAGTGTTTTACGCGACAATACACTTATTAACGTTTTAACGTTGTTCTAAGGTTGGATGAGTTAATTGTTCCTCAGGTTTTACCCGCTCGATATGTGATTATTTGCAGTTACTAAGAACAATCAGGAAGCGCCTATTTTTTTAAAAAGGCTCCGGTGATGGAAAAGGAATCCGCTATGAGTTCTGCACAAGAAGTCTCTGAATATTACTCAGAGACATCAGAAGATATTCTGCGCAGTCGCCATTCTCACAAGCGACTGTTGCAAAACCACGATGGCATTTTTCGCTATTTAGAATACGGTTTGTACGTACTTGCGGTAGTCATACCTTTGTATCTACAACAATACTACTCGCCGGGTGGATTCACTCTTCACAGTCAGTTGTACTGTGTCGTTGCAGCACTATCGGTGCTTCTGGTGTATCCAAAATTAGGGATTGGCCGTAAGGCTTTATTGGGTATGTCTGGTTTATTCAGGCTCAGTAAGGCGTGGGCGTTGGTTTCGGTTTTTTTAGTGGGTATTGGCTTTTACACCCACGCAGTAGAGTCCGCTCAGCCGGTAACGATTGTTAGTTGGTTGTTGTTGAGTTTGGCCGCACAAATGCTGGTTGCCAGCGTTTGTTTTAAGGTGCGGCTGTTTTTTACTCTGAGATCTTCCAAACGTATTTCGTCGGTAATTATTGGCTCGGGCGCTGCCCTTTCACATCTGTCGGCAAAAATGGTCGATAACGTTTGGCTCGATGAGCGAGTCGTTGGATTGTGTGACCCTTCGAATCCGTTATCTGGTCAACGAGACGATATCGGCATCAAGAACATTGTTAATTTAACGGAGTTACTGGCAATGATTGATGCGCGCCAGGTGCAGCGCATCTACGTAGCTTTGGGACTCAAAAATACCCCTGAACTTGTGCATTATTATCAAGCATTGCAAGACAAGCAGGTAGATATCGTTTGGGTGCCCGATATCTACGAGTTTGATTTACTCAATCATTGTGTGCGCGAACTGGGTGGTTTGCCGCTTATTTGTTTAAACGAAACTCCTCACTACAGTGGTCTTCGATACTTTGTGAAAACGGTATTTGATCGCTCTATTGCAGCGTTATTAATTGTGTTGCTGAGCCCGCTCTTTTTAGTGCTTGCCTATCTCGTCAAGCGCTCCTCTAAAGGCCCGGTTATCTTTAAACAACAACGCGATGGCTGGGATGGTCAAACCTTTGAGGTGTTTAAGTTTCGCAGTATGTATGTTCACGAAGAAGGACAGCTTGTGAAACAAGCCACCCAAAACGATGACCGCATTACGCCTATCGGTAAATTGTTGCGAAAAACCAGCTTAGACGAGTTACCACAGCTATTTAATGTGTTGTTTGGCAACATGTCATTGGTTGGGCCGAGACCCCATGCAATTTCACACAACCAGTATTACAGCAATAAAATTCAACGCTACATGGCGCGGGGACGCGTTAAACCCGGTATGACCGGGCTTGCGCAGATTCGGGGTTTTCGAGGTGAGACCGAAAAGCTCGAAGACATGGAGGCAAGAGTTAAGTCTGATCTTGAATACATCAATGCGTGGACACCTTGGCTGGATATAAAAATCCTGCTGTTAACACCCTTCACGCTATTGTCGAAAAAAGCTTATTGAGTGAAGTCTGAGCGCCCTTGGTAAGTTGCCAACGCCGGGTGCTCAGACTTTAACGGGAAAATTAAAAACACGACGCTTTGCCGAACTCAACGGCGTATTTAAATTGTCCCTGCTGCCACTTGCCGCGAATAATATTCTCCAGCAAAAACTGATGAGCGCCATCGGAACCGGCCAAAATGATGTACGGGCCATTTTCGCTCTCCTCTAAAGTCCAATGACCGCCGCCGGTATCGGTTCCGGCGGAACCGGCCCATCCATTACTGGTGCCAATATTTATGGCTCCCTCGGAACTTCGATAATAGAGTCGTTCTGGGCAGATATGATAGTAGCCAGAGGCTCCGCCGGTTGCGCCCGAAAAAACACTTGGTGAGTAAATCCAGAAGATACGCACGGATTGAATACCATTTACGTAGGCCTGAGCGTACGGGTTATTGGCGATTCCCTGAGGTTCGCCCTGCCAATTAGACACTGGTCCGCCGCCCAGATTACCTTGTGGTGGCTGGCCAATTTGTCCGTAATTTCCAAACCGATCAACGTAATAATCACCGGTTGGATAACCTTGATGCGATAACAACGCCGAGATTTCTTCTGCCACCCGATGGCCGTTGACGGTGTACTCCGATTTTGCGTAGCTAGGCGCTGCACTGAGTACCGCCAACAAAGCAGTAAATATGGCTTTGGCGGTGATGGATTTTAGAGTAAGAGATACCCACTTCTTCATCTAAAGAGACTCCTCAAATTCGGTGGTCTGTTAAACGCTACTTGGTTGAGTCTATGTCACCGCGGCGCTTTAAGAATTAAGGCAAGCTGACGTGTTGCACAAAAATCGGTAAAGATAGGAAAAATCGAATAACAAACGTAAACAGGTGACGCTGATAGATAACGGTTGATTATCTGCGACAGCGCGATAGCAGGAAGGCTGTGGAGTTTAGAAGAAGGTAATGAAGGGAAAGTACACCTCGCGCAAGGACGAGGTGTGTACTATCGGGAGAATTTAAGCAGGGAACAAGTTTAGCGTGTAGTTCACGGTGGTTTGGGCGACGTTTTTGGCGCCAAAATCAATCAAGCGAATACGTGCTAGCAGTTTGCTTTCAAGAGTGTCGCTGCCAAGATCGCTAGAAACAACGGTCACCGAAGAAACAGAGCCATCCGGCTCAATGACCAAGCGAATCGTCATTTTGCCCTGTAAGCTTGGATCTTTACGCAGCTCACGATTGTAAATTGCGTTAACCGCACCTTTGTTTTTGTCCATCACCACACGAACATCACGGTCGCTGCGGCCGCCGATGGTTTGCTTCGAGCCGGGTTTGGGTGCTGCTTTGACGCTGGTACCTTCCGCGTCATAGATTTCGCTATCAACAACGGTGTTTTCTTTACCCGATAACGCAATGCCACCGGTGTCACGGCTTACCGTTGCGGTATTAAAGCCACCACTGGTGGTTTTGGCCTTGTTGGCAACCACGGATCTATCTACCTGAGCTGCGGTAGCGTCACCGGTGGTTAGGCTGCGATTGCTGTTATTGGTATCGAACTTGTTGCGAAAATCCTGTAAGTCATCCTGAAATTGCAACAAACCACTGCTTTTGATCTTTTCTTGATTATCGATCTTAGGTGGAGCTGGCTTGGTCTCAACCGGAATTTCTTTCGGCTCTGGCTTGGGTTTAGGCTTTTCAGGCTCGGGTTTAGGTTCTGGTTTTTTCTCTTCCGGTTTTGGAATTTCCTGCTTTTCCAAAATAATCTTCGCTAAATCTGGCTTGGGCGCTTCTTTTTCGTCCACCAAACGATCTGGGAGTGGTACTAAAGGAACACCGATGGCGAAAATTAAAAACAATACCAAGCCGATAGCGGCAATGGTACGAAACCGTTTTTCGTCGCTCTCAACCGGTTGCCAAGGCAAAGACAGGTTGAGCATTGCAGTATTGACGGTTGTCATTACGTGCCCTCCCCGGTCGGTGCTGGCGCGGCTGCGCCAACTGGGTCTTCGGCCAATGGCACAGGATCGTTGGATGGAACCTGAGAAACCGCCATGGAGACATCGCGGAATTCGGTATCCACACAAGTCTGCATAATGCGTTTGAGCATTTCGTAGGGAATTTCCGCATCGCCCATGATGGTTACCGGGCGGCCTTTTTCTTCTAGCTCTTCAGGTAGTGGGCCTGCTTGAGTCGCAAGGTCGGTCAGCACCTGTTTTAGCTCGGCGATAACAAGGTCTTCGCGAGCAAGAATATCGGGAACCTTGGCAACGATTTGGCCGGAGACAATTAGGTCTTCATTGTTGGCCAAAATGAGTAGCGTGGAATCGGGTTTTTGCTCAGATACAGATTCCGGCAAGATGATGTCTTTTTGATTTTGCAAAATTTCAACATCGTCGGAATTGATCAGTAGGAAAAACACCAGAATGGTAAAAATATCCATCAACGACACAAGGTTTAGCTTAGAGCCACCGAGATTACGCTTGTGATGTTTGGCCATGCGTTTGGCGCGCAGTGATTGCTTCATTGCGCACCTCCGGCTTGTGCGGTTTCGGTATCGTTGACGGGTGCGTCACCCAAAGACATATCGGGAAATAATTCTGCATCCACAACATCGGTTACCACCACGGCTTTGTAGGAGCGCACCGTGTCCATCACGGTGATGAGGGTTTGGTAACTGGTGTTCGATTGCGACAAAATTAAAATGTCTTTTTTCTCGATGCCTTGCTCTTTTAGGCGACGTTTAACTTCTTGCAGCGTCAACGACAAGAGCGCGTAGTTATGCTCAATGATCGCTGCCTCGCCGGGTTCTTCACTGGCAACTTCAACTTTTTCGATGCGTTGCACGCGAGTTCCCGCTGGATAATTTACATCCAGATAGTCGTCGTGAATCACCACTTCGAGAATCTTGGGAATCTCGGGATTGCTTTCTGCTGGGTTCCCCACTTCCGGTAACGTCAGGTCGATTACCGTAATGCGTGAAAACACCATGGTCATCAACAATACAGGAACCAGAATAATCATCAGGTTCATGAATGAGGTGATGTCTAATTCGGCTTCTTGGGCGTTTTTACGCCGGAGCTTCAACATGGTTACTTCCTGCTCGGTTGCCGGGAATTAGCGTACTGCGGCGCCAGGGTCTTCGTTGCGGGTTTTGGCACTGCTGCCACCGGCCAACACGTTTAAGCACTTAACACCGGCCATTTCTAGGCTGTCGATGATCTCGGTGGTTTTGGTTTGCAAAATGGCGTGTGCTAAAAGCAGCGGAATTGCTGAGATCAAACCGAATGCTGTGGTGTTCATCGCAACGGAAATAGATTGTGAAAGCAGCGAGGCTTTTTCGGTAGGGTCGGCGTTAGCTACAGCGGTAAATGCTGCGATAAGACCGATAATAGTACCCAAAAGACCCAAAAGAGTGGCGATGTTCGCCAAAGTGGCAAGGTAGTTGGTACGCTTTTCAAGGCGTGGCATGGCTTCAAGAACGCCTTCTTCCATGGCCAACTCGATGTCGTCACGACGTGGGCTTTCGGCCATACGAATAACGCCCGCGGCAACCATACGACCAACGGGCGCTTTACTGTTTTGGCCCATTTTGACGATGCCGGAATAATCTTTCTTTTTCAGCATTGGCAAAATTTGATCGAACGCGCGGCGATTAGATTGCTTGGCGTAGGTGAGGTAGATCCAGCGCTCAATGGCGACAATTAAACCAATGGCAAGCACTAACGCGATTGGAACCATGAAAGTGCCGCCGTCCTGGAAGAAACGAACTACGTTGCTGAAAAAATCCATAATATTTACCTGACTAACATGCAAAAATTTCCGCGTTTAACGCGAAAGAACCAAAGAGAAGTTATGTGTTGGAAGCAAAGCTTAGCAATTTACTGCGGATCGACATCTTGTTTGTTTAGGCTTTCAAGATATTTCACTTCGCGCCGTAATTCGGCACGTTCAATATGCTCGAAGACGCTGCCTTGTAACTGTGAGCTAATCGTTTGGGAAAACTCCTCGGCATTGGCCGCGGTTTTCCAGGGCACGATGTATAAAACCTTGGGCTGCTCCTGATTACCTGTGACGGTTTCTTCAAGCGTAATCACAGTTGATTGCGCGCTCGCGAGGTTGGCAATTACAGCACAAACAAATGAGATCAATAAAACAAAGGTGTTACTTTTCATCGATGATCTTTCCAAGTTGAGACCTGTGCACAGTGTTAACTACCAGAGTCTTGTTGATCGACCCGACGGCGCAGATCGCGAATCCAGCCATCGACCTTGTCATCGGGAGTTGTTTGCAAGGCTTGGTACTGTTCGTAATGCAAAAGCGCATTTGATAAATCGCCCATGTACAATTCGTAGAGAATGCCAAGGTTGAGGTGTGATTTGGCGTGTTCCGGCCAAATCGATAACGCACTCAAGTAATTGGCTTCAGCGCCTTTAAAGTCACCCTGTTTACGTTTAAGAATTGCCAGCTGATTGTAGGCATTTAGATTGAGCGAGTTAACTTCAATGGCCTTCTCATAGGCGGTTTGCGCCTCTTCAAGACGGTTGGTTGCATCGTATACCAAGCCCAAATTCAAATATGGGCCGGATAAATTCGGCGCGACCAGTATTAATTCTTGCCAGGCAAGCTCGGCTGCCGTCCAGTCTTTATCGAGTTGAACCGCAAGTGCTTGGTTAAAAAGGGCCTCAGTCGTTGGATCTACGGCAACAGCATTCGCCAAATAGGGATTTGCAGGTGGCAGGGCTACACCTGAAGGATCAGTTGTGAGATCTGTGGTTTCGCTGTCCGAGTTGGTTGCGGTCTCTGCGCTGGCGGTTTCAGGTGCGTTGGTTTGTTCGCTGGCGCCGTTTGGTTGTTGGCCAATTCCGGGCAATGAAATTGGAAGTTGACCACTGCATCCGGTTAACGTGATGAGAGCAATCGCCACGGCAGATTTGGCGCAAAGGTTTAGCCCATTAATAAATTTCACGGCTCACCTCAATTAGCTGTTCTGGCTTGTCGTAACGACCCGGTTGCAATTTGCGCAGAGATTCAAAACTCGCTTGTACCCACTCGTCGTAGATACCGCTCCACGCACGTTGGCTGTTGCTAGAATGAATTTCGATGGCCTTATCCTCAAAGGGATAGGCTTGCTCTTCGAGCAAAATCTCGTACTGCTCAAGTTCAAGCTCGTCCAGATTACCCGGACGTTGCGAATCGAGAAGCGCACGACCCAATAAACGATAGATTTCGCCAACCTTGTAACTGGCTTCGGTAGACACCTGTTGAATGTCGTAGCTCAAGGCTTTGTTGTAGGAATCTAGTGCTTTTTCGAAGGCGGCCTTTTTCTTTTTAAAACTCGATTGTAATGGCAGCGTTAGGTCGATGGCCGAGAAGATTTGGAACTGCTGCTCGGCGAGTTCCGTTGATGACCAAGCCGCCAAATACATACTGCGGAAGGTTTTGTCTTCTCCGGCGCGATCATGGGTGGTAACCATTTTGCGCAGCCAGAAGTTGCGCTTATCGACATCACCAAGTTGGCTGTACAGTTCGCTCATTTTAAATTGAGCTTCCATGTTTTCGCCAAAAGGCTTTGGATAGGTGTGAGCGTAGCGACGATAGTTATCGATGGCGCGCTCAAGGTTGCCATCGCGTTCAAACAAATCGGCAACCAATAACAAAGACTGACGCTGTACTTCAGGGTCTTTGTCTTGCTCCATAACAATCAACAGCTCGTCTGCTGCCAGTGCCCAGTTTTCAAGAGCTTGATAAACCACAACTAATTTGGGGCCAATGGTGTTGGCAAGAGAATGATTGGGATAGCGTACGCGGAACTCAATGAGTTCGTCGCGCGCTTGGCTCCAGTTTTCCAGCTCAATCAAATAATTAGCGGCGTCGTAGTGTGATGTTAGCGCGATTTCGGTATTCGGAGCGTTCTCACGAACACGCAGTAATTGCACGACCGCTTCTTGTTTGTTGCCGCTAGCCAGTTGGTTTTGCGCTTGTTCGTAGATGGCCGCAGCCATACGCAGCACCAAGGATTCACGCTCTGGGTCTTTTTCTGGCAACAGAGCAATCACTTGGCGATAACTGTATTCCGCTTCCACAAAAGCGCCGGTATCAAATTGTGACTGTGCAGCAATCAGCCACGCGGTTTTAAGCACTTGGCCTTCCGCCGGTGGCTGCCACTGTGTGACTCGCAAGGCTTCTTCGATGGCGCGATGGAGTTTACCGGTTGTGAAATAGCCCTGCGCCGATTCGGTAAGCACCGCAACGGCGCGATCATCCGTTGGGAAAACATTGGCGAAGCGTACACCGCTTTCGACGGCTTGGTTTTGCCAGTAGCTTCTGTCTTCTTCGGTTTGCGCTTGCTCTTGCAGCTGTTTGGCCAGAATCACCGTGGTGTAACCCGATTGCGCGGCGGTTTTGGCGTCGCGTTGTTGGGCGTTTAACTCGTAGGCGACACGCTCGTATTCTTGGTAGGCCGCTTTTAGCTGGCCCGACGAATACAGTGCTTCGGCAAGCAGGTAGTTGATTTCGCCGCGATCAGGGTCATCCGGGAAGGTTAAAACGAACTCTTGGTACCATTTGGCCGCAAGAATAAATTCGTTGATAACCGACTGATCTGTAATGGGTTGATCATCCACCAAGAACTTATCTTTAGGGTTCTCCGCCAAGGTTTTACGCCATTGCTGTGCACGAGCGTGACGATACTTGGCCAGTTCCGTTAGGAACTGATGCAGCGTTGGTCGTAACCGATCGCGAACGCCTTCTGTTTTAACCTGCCAGTACTCGCTGTTAATACCGTACAACTCAACAAATTGCTCCTTGTTGGGTACAAGCTGGTCTGGGAAGCCGCCGGTTTCATACACCTTAATTTTGGCCGCACTAAAGCTAGGAGCTAAATCACTTAACGGATAGCGATCAACAAAGGCTTGGTAGGTTTCAGCGCTGTCGCTGTAACGCTCTTTGCTCAGATACAGGTTTGCTAGGTGCTGATACAACAAGTATTCGTAGTCGCGCTCGCCCAATCGCTCATAGGTTTCGGCGATGGTTTTAGGGCCATCGAGATAAGAGAACGATAGGCTGATAACTCTTAGCGTATCGTCGGCTAACGTCCGATCATTATTGTTCAGATCCGCCAGCGTCTTGCCATTGCTTAGGTATTGATCCAACAGCTGGGTGAACGAATCGATTGCCTCTTCGTAGACGGTGCGTTTGAACTGACTCCAGCCGAGCATATACAAGGCGTTTTCGAAAAATGCTGTGTTTGGCCCGCGCTCCACCACCGCTTCGTAACGCTCGGTTGAGATACGGTAGTTTTCTTCGCTGAAGCTGCGCTCGGCGCGGCGGAAATAGGCTTCGGCCAAGAAGGGTGAATCTGGGTATTCTGTGGCCAATTCGGTGAGCGTGCTGTCGGACTCTTGAGTACGGCCATCTAGAGCATAGGCTTTCGACAGTTGATACAGGAGCTCGTCGACGCGAGTTTCTACACCGGCGGGCGCTGTGCGCTGTAACTCAATCAGTTCTTTGTACAATTCAATGGAGCTGTCGAAGAATCGGCCAGGAGCTTCTGAGTTGGCTAGAGCCTCTTCGTTACGCGCCATATCAAGGCCCGCTAAACGAATTAAGATTTTGCGTCGAGTATCTGGATTATCGGCGTAGCTTAGGGCTTCGCGGTAACTTTTTTCGATTTCATCGATGGAGACACTCGGTACAGGCAGCGTTGGGTTTGGAATTCGCGCCGGTTCAATATCTTGGAGCGTTGGGCCGGTTTCAACCACATCAACACTGCTACACGCCACCAAAGCGCTGACGGCAGCGGCCAGCGCCAGCTTCTGTGGCAGTTTGATAGCTATAGAGCGATTGTGTATAGGCAACTTATTCATCGACTGCCTCCGAAGTACCTTGAGGCAGTGTTAACGGTGCGTCTTTACTGGTATCGAGGATAGTTTCGCCGTTTGCCGGGCGAGTATCGTAAAGGCGCGCGATCGAGAGCTTGGTCTCGGCCAAATAGAAGCGCACGCGTTGTTTTTGCGAGTCAAGCTCCGCCAAAAGACCTTCTTTTAAGTCTGCTTCGACATCGGTGAGCAGGTTGCTGAGGCGGGTTTGTTTATCGGTAATTTGCACTTGTGCATCATCGAGACGCACCGCCATGGGCGCTATGTCGGGAGCCAAGGTGCTGGCGTCTTGAACTTTAGCGAAGGATTGTTTCAGCTCGGTAATGTTGGTTTCGAGTTGGCGGCTTTGTTCTTTTAGCTCCCAAATGCGGTCGTGGTAAGCCTGCGAGGCGTTCCAATAGAGTATTCCGTAAAACAATTTCGCCTGCGCAGCTTTACGAGCGCTGACTTGATCACCGGCAATTTTGGCGGTGTTGACGCTTTTCTCGGCGCGATCGATCAGGTCGTTGGTGTCGGCATCGGTAATTAGCGCAAGATAGTCTCGATTTGATTCAATATTGGCGATTATCGCGTCAATACGGGACTTTTGGGCGACGGCATCATTGATTATTTGAGCGTAGTTGCGTTCACGAATTTCGGTTTCTTGGGCAAGCCTTTGATCAATGCGAGCAGAGATTAGGTCTTGGTAATCGACCAGTTTTGCTTCCCAGCCCTTGAGCTCTTCAAGTAACGCGGTGAGATCGCGAAGCTCCTGTACCCGAGCTTGAAAGAGATTTTTGGCGACCAAGCGTTGTAAATAATTGATGACCGGAGTTTCGATTAAGTCGGGGGTATTTAGCCAGGTACTGTTGCGATCGATCTCTAAATTGAGCAGTGGTAAAAGGTCGATTTCTTGCAGTTTTTGTTCGGCTTCATGAATGCGAGCCAGCTCGATTTCGTAATTGCTTTCGGCATCTAGGTAGGCAAAAAGAGCCTCTCCCTGGGCACCCATTTTTTCGTAAACGTAAGGCAAGGCCAACATGGCTTCTTGCACTTCTGGCGCATCACTGTCGCGACGCAGCAGTTCCTGCCAAGGTCGAATGGCATCGGCGTATTTTTCTTGGCCATAAGCTGCCCAGCCTGAGCCGAGCAAGGCTTGATTAGCCAGACCATTGGTGAGTCGCACTTGGTTGAATTCTTGTTGCGCGTCTTGATACTGGTTGAGCGCCAGTAAACTGAAGCCTGCGGCTGTGTGAGCCTTATCGCGAAGCGCCTGTTGCAGGTCTGGTTCCAAACTTTTTTCGGTTAGCTCTGATGCATAAACCTGCTGGTAATGCGCAATCGCCTGCTGGAACTGGCCTGTGCGACCGTAGGCGCTGGCGAGGTTGTGATGCAGATAGTAAGGCCAGGCGGTGGGGTCTTTTTTGGCAAGTTCTGCATCGAGTTCTGCTAAGGCGCTTTCTGCGCCAGCAAGATCACCGAGATGAATAAGCGTATTTACGGCTAATGCACGGCGTTCGATATCGACTTCATAGCGGATATCGTCGGTGTTCATGTGATTGATGGATTCGTTGGCCGTGGCCCAAAGCCCGCGTTGATAGGCAAGCTTACTTAGATTTAGCCAAGCGGCGTTGCGAACTTTTGCGGGGCGCTCTTCAGTTAAGAGGCGATTGAAAATGTCGCTGGCGGTTTCGTGCATGCCAAAGGCAAGGCTAATTCCACCTTCGATGATTTCAGGATTATCTTTGTGGCCGGAAATACCACCGCGCTCTTTGGCGACATAGAGTTCGCTGAGCGCGTCAAAGTAGTCACCTTGATAGTAGTGATACAAGGTAACGCCGTAGCGTAAATCAGCGACGCTTGAGAGCGGCTCTTCCTTTTTTTTAGCACCAAAAGCGAGGCTTGATAGGCTGATCAGTGCGATCGCAACAGGAAGACCAAGCCGCTTGGTGTTTAGAACAATTGCCATTCTTTAATTTCAAACACCGGTTGCAACTTGGCAGTAGAGTCTATGATTTTTAGTTCATAAACCTTACCTTCGGTTTCTTTGTTGATGGTAACTTCTGCGGCACGTTTGTATTCGCGGCCCTCTGGACCAATGCCGGTAAAAAACGCCGTTAAACGGTGCTCGCCGGTTTTGAGATTGCCGAGATACAGGCGTTGTACGCCACCTCGAAACAATGCGTCAACTTGATGATCTGTATAGAGTTCGCTAGCAACGAGCTTGTCGTCAATGTGAACCTTTACGGCATCCAGCTCAAAAAACTCACCAATATCCATGGAGAGATACACAGCTACTTGGCTGTTGGCGGGATAGAGTAACTCTTCCTCTAAAATCAGAAGGTCTCGATTCAACGAGAGTACTTGCTTTTTGAGGTCTTCAATTTGCTCACTAACCGGTTTTTCGGCTTCTTGAGCGTGAACGACGGTACAGGCACAAGCCAAAGTCAGTGCGCTGCCTAGAGTTTTTATGACTCGAAGCCAATTCGAGTTGCGAAGTGCAGACATGGAACTGCGTTCTCCTAATTGCCTTACTTTTTGGGATGGCAAAGCCATATCCAGATTCCTTGAGTGTCTCGTCGATATCCATCACCGACTGGTTTTACGCGCAGTAGTGTTTCTGGGTAAAACCAATTCCACGCCTGTTGGTTGCGTCGCTTATTTCGCTGCGATTGGACGATCCTACCTGCGAGTATAAGCGAGGTGCAAAATTAAAGAGTGCCAAAAAGCACACTAACGCGCTTTGATGACGAAAATTGTACTTAAATCAGCGGCTTTGTGAATGCGATAGGCGTGACGTGTTTCCAGTTTCGAGAAATCTTTGGCGACCCAATCCTTATTGGGATGGATCTATAAGTCCATTCGAATACACAACTTTGCCAAATTCGGTGATTAAAATTGCTTCGTAGCCATTCAGTTTATTGATCATGGCGAGGCCTTTTTCGGCGCCGAGCACAAACACCGCCGTTGATAATGGATCGGTATTAAACCCTTCTGGGCCAATAACGCTGACGCTGATTAATCCGTGACTCGATTTGCCCGTTTTCGGATTCAGTATATGGTGAACTCGCTCACCGCTGTGTTCGTCAATGAAAAAACGTTCGTAGTCACCGGATGTTGAGATGGCTTCATTTTGTAACGGTAACTTAAGTACCTGCTGTTCTTCCCAACTCAGTTTTTTATCGTCAAGGCGTGGGTTTTTAATGCCAATTAACCATGGTCGACCGCGATTATCGCCAAGCAGCCGCGTATCACCACCGGCGTTTACGCTGCCGTGACGCACTCCGTTCTCGGCTAATATTTTTGCGCCACGATCTACAGCGTATCCCTTGGCTAATCCGCCAAAATCAATCTTAACCGCCGGGTGGGTGAATTTTATGCTGCGTGTCTGAGGATTCCACCGCAAACGATCGCGGCCTATGGCTGGGAGGTTTTGGGTAATTTTGTCGTCGTTTGGGGCGATCTTTTCGCGGTAATCATAAAAACGCCCTACCGAGGCAAAGGTAACATCAAACGCGCCATCGCTAATTTGGTTCATCCAAAGGGATTTATTAATCAAAGACGCAAACTCGGGTGACACAATTTGCGCTGTTTTGTAGGCGTGAAGGTTAACCTGTGACAGTTCACTGGATTCTATGTAGGGACTGTAGGTTTGATCAAAGCGCTCCATTTCGGCCTTGATTAAGCCAAGAATGTGTTCGGCGCGATACTTTTGTTCGTTAACTTGTGTTTTGAATTGTTCGGGGTTGGTATCTTGCAGTCGTGCGTCTGGGTCATCGAGCCAGAAGCGCGCACCGACCGAGGTGCCCATAATGGCCCAATTCTCTTGAAACCACTTAGCGTGGCCATGACTGCAAAACAGCATCGCAACCAGTAACAAGACGGTTTGTGCGGACACCGAGTGAACGGATTTTGTGAGATCTGAAAACTTAGGCACATTTAGCCTTTAAATCTGCGTAATGCGACCGGTTCAACCGGCCGCAGACGAGTGACTAGAAGCTCCAAGAGATTCGATAGCCATTATCAGAAGGCTCTCCAACCGAAGCCGCCATGGTTGGTAATATGGTGGCTAAATCGGGATGAGCAGAATCGCGAACGCCGACTTCACCGGTGAACAGTATGCCTACATCGTCGTTAGGGCGCAGTGTGGGGTTGTAGTTGGCGTCTAGATCGACCAATACTGGGCCGCCAAGGTCTTGAAGATCGATGTTGATACCCTGCTGGCCATCGCCGGAAAGTCGAGCGCCGAAGCTGCCAACGCGCAACCATTTTTCGCCATCGTGAAATGCTCCCTCTCGCCAAGACACGCTGCCATCAATCGCTTTTACGTGTTCTCCGTCGAAGTCACCCTCACTAATGATGACCGAAAAATTTCCCGCCAATTGAGTGGGTGAAAAAAGATTGGTAAGGCCCGCAGGAAAGTTGGCCTCAAAGTCACTGAGCGTTACGGCGCCGCTACTGCTTACACAGGCTAAACCAGCGGCATTTTGGTTTTGAAACGAGACCTTGATGTCGGCGCATGGTGTCAGCGTTAACAGGCTTGTGGGATGCAAAGACCAAGACAGTTCACCGAGGCTGTATAGGTCGCCACCAAGAATGATTTGCGTGGAACCCGAACGGCCAGTCCATAAGGTGCCGTTGATTTCTGACATACGCAAACCCGGCGCCGCTTGGGTAAAAGCGTAGGCAGCCCAAATTGCTGGAATACGTGCGATCAACAGGATTATCAGAAGAAGAATAAGGCCAAACCAGAGCCGCTTTTTGGTTAGGATATTTGATTGAGTCATGTGCGTCTAAGTCGTTACGTTCCAGTAAAAAAAGGGTTTATCGGGCAAGACGAATACTTACCGAGACACGACCGCTGGTGCGTGTTGGTGTCACGGTAAGCTCTTTGGCTTGCAGCCCTTCTTCGTATTCCATTTGGTAGAGCCACTCAATGACTTTCCCGTATTCGGCTTCTTCTAAACGCAGCCGCACTTCGCCTTCGCGTACCGGTTGGAAGCTGCTCATGCGTAAGCCGCGCAAACGTAGACTTCTGTCGATCAACTCACTCAATGGCGCACTAGAAACCTTAGGGCCGCCGCCGGTTTGATATTCTTTAAGCTCAAGCGCCATTTCGCGAACGCGAGCCAAACTCTCGGAGGTTGACTGTGTGGATAACTTTTGATTAGCGAGAGTGTTCGCCGATGGTTCGAGCAAAAGCCACCAAATAATCGCCAAGCCAATGGCTACAGAGCAAATGAAAAGTGCAGCTTGGTCTCGACGACTGAGCGTTGCCCAATATTCGTTGATGGCGTTCATTGTCCACTCCTTATACGCAGCCGAGCCTGAACACCGTTCGGAACAGATGAGGTTCCCTGTAATTCAGCGACTAGCTGGCTTCCTTCTAATTCTGCCCGTAAGCGATCAATCTGCTGGAAGTTTGAAGACTCTGCCGTTAAGCGCATGTCACCTTCTACAAAGTTGATGTTCTTTACCACCACATTTTCGGATGCAGCGATGATCGGGGTAATTTGTGCAAGCAACGTTGTGACGGATAATCCACCCGCGCTGCTGTTGTCTTTAAATTTGGCAAGTTGGTTGCGCAGTTGACGCTCGGGATCGGCCATAACACCCTGTGGAACCGCTGATCGATACGCTTGCTCGACTTGAGCCAAATAGGCTTTTTGCTCGCTTTTCAGCTGGAAGATTTGTACCCAGTTTCCGCCCAAATACAGCACACAGGCAATGGCTGCGGCAATTGCCGCAGGGCGCCAGGTTTTCCACCAGCGGGCAACTGGCAGTGCTCTACCTAAGGCATATTGGCGAAGATTAATGGGTGGCAGCAATTCCATGCTTAAGCTCAGCCACTGATCCCATTGCTGGCTGGTGGCGATCTCTTGATAAGCATTGGGTAAGTGGTTATGCAAGGTTTGCAAATCTTCAAAAGATTGTCCGTAGAGCTTTACTTCGGTCGGACGCTCTGCCTCTTCGAAGGTCGCTGCGAGAGACTCCAGAGAGGCGGCGAGCATATCTAATTCGATGAGATAACCAAGATCTTTATCGTAACGGACTTCAACAAGGCTCTCGTCGCCTAACCAGCGAATAGCCCACTGTTTATCAGCTCTGGGAAGCAGTAAAAACAACGGCAAGCAAACCGTGATTTCTGCGCCCGCTGATTCTATGGTGTCGATCAGGGTTTTAAGAGGATCGATGGGGGTGTAAGCAACGGTAACAATATCGTTTTCAAATTGTCCGTAAGCGAAGTGCATGTTGTCGACGTTGCCAATAATTTGCTCTTCTAATTCGTAGGGCATTAGGTTGGCAATGTGGCGCTTTTCTTTAGATGAAAAGGATTGAGCCAGCATAACAAGATCGCAGGAGCTAAGAGCCAGCCATACTTCTGCATTGGCGGCCGATTGCGCCTGACTCAAGTCAGTGGCAGAACCTTGCATGGCTGGACCCATCCAGTCGCCGTCTTGCGCAAGTCGCCAAGTTAGCGCTGGGCTTTGCGGGTTTTGACCTGCAATTGAGCTGTCGTAAATCGCGATAATTCTATTCATACACTTCCATGCTCGGAGCCAATCCGATCAACGTTCGTTCTCTATTGTGTTCAAATTAAGCTGTGTTCAAATTTAGCGCTGTGACTACCGTTTGAGCCTCTGGTCAACGCATCCCTGATTTTATTCGAGGCCAAACATTGGCACTGTCATTTTCAATGTCTTTAAATTTCTAGGGGCTAGTGTAAGGCCTTTCTAGTATTACGAATATGTCAGTTTTAATCAGACATTCTTATAAGTTGAAATCGCTGCGTTGAATAATTTTGGCGTCGCCGTTATCGCGTAATATTAGGCTGTACTGGGTGCGTCTTTGTCTACCGACTTCAACTTCTGCTTTCAAAGTGAAATAACTGGTGTTAACCGTCAAACCATTCGAGCTGACGGTACCCAATGGCGTTAGTGACGAAATTACGCCACTGTCGAGAAACTCCGCAATACCAATATAACCCGAACCTGCTCGATCTAGGAGCATCTGTTCACCGTCTGCCTTAGATAGCGGTGTTAGGTCGTTCTCTAAATTAATGGTGCGCAGCAATAGTGGTTTCGCGGTATTTACATTCAAACCGTTACTGTCGGGCAAGGCGGTAATGTAAGGCTCCAAAGCATCGAACAGTTCTGGAGTCATGGACTTTACCAAACGCAACTCGGAAATGCTTTTTAACGGGCCATTTGCTGGACGAATCGGTGGGTCTTCACGTTGATATTCCAGAGATTCGGCACCGCTAAAACCAAAGCTATCATCATCGGGATCAATCCAGTCAATGATAGGCTGCAAGATCTCGATGGCGTCTGAGATCGACATTGGATTTTCTTCATCCAACAGCTGTAGCAGTCGAATGAATCTTTTCTGATCCGATGTGTACCGCTCTGGACTGGTGTCGCCCGTGCCGTTGTCTTGGTTCTGCACGGCAAGACGATTAACGTCGAACTTACCTTGAGCGTCTTCGAGTTGGCCTTTTAGAAAACCTTCATCTAAAGGAAAAGGTTGTTCCTGTGCCCAAGGTTCTTCTAGGCTGTCTACCAATTCGTTATCTTCGCGATCACTCTCGAAGTCTTTCTCAAGCGCGAATCGACCAAGTTCTTCTGCACCGAGCAGATATTCCTGAGCTTGATTGCCGTGGAAGCGACTCTCTGCTAGCAGTAGGGTTCGATCATGAGTTGTAGCAAGACCAATGGCCAAAGCCGTCACCAAACCAACAATGATTAACGCGGCGATTAAAGCGACGCCGTTTTGATGTGTCGAGGGTAGGTTTAGTGCTCTGCGATTATGAATCACGGTTACCTCGGTTATTATTATCGTTGTCCTGATTATTACCCTCTCCAGAGCCGCCTTCCCCAGAATTATCTTCGGGTGGGGCTTCATTACGAGGGTTGTTAATTTCAGTAACAATCGTAAATAAACGAGTCATGCGACCGAATTCTTCGGTTTCGATGGTCACCTGTACCGCAATAGGTAGGCCAGTGGTGCCGCGCTCGGGCCATTCATCGACCCATGGCCCTTCGGCACTTGTTGAACCTAAGGGTAAAAATAAGATTTGGAAATCTGTGACGCCCTGTAGCAATGCGATGTCTTCAGCGTCTTCGAGAGTTGCGTCTATGGTTTCAGGCCAAGTGTCGCGGTACAGAATTTGGTCTTGGTATCTATAACCTACTTGTAATAGGGAGCTTCGTCTTAGGTCAACTGGGTTTGGTCGACCACTGCGAATAAACTTTATCAAATAGTTGTTATCGATCTCTGTACCAAAACCGTTATCGGTGGCGATACCAAACAAGTAACTGGTTCTGGCAACGGTGTGTTTAAAGTCTGTTTCGAGAATGCGCATGGCGCGTGCTATCGAGTTGATATCTGTCATAGCCTCACGGCTGCTTTGCGCGCTATTTATCGAAGATGTCAAAGCCAGTGAAGCCAACGTCAAAACAACGGCGGTAAGGGCAAGAGCCACCAATAATTCAATCAGGGTGAAGCCTTTGGAGTTAGAAATAACGCGTGGTGTCACGGGCTTCACTTATAAATAAATGCTGAGAGTGTAGCTGTGGGATAATCGCGAAGGTCGTTCTCGTCGGCAGCTACTGCTATGTTGATACGGATCATGTCTTCTACGGCAGTGTCTTGGGACTCTGCGACCCAATACCAGGAAACACCAGCAAACTCGGTCGAGCCGGTTTGGCGTCCGTCGAGAATTCGCCCGGTTAACTGATGATTGATGCGAAAGGTTTGCAGCTGATCATGGGCAACCCACTCGGCCAAGGTGCGCTCTCTCAGCTGAAATGTATTATCGCTTTGGCGGCTTACCAGAGTGAGCAAAGCTGGCAGCGCCACCGCAACAATGACCAAAGCAACAACGACCTCAATTAAGGTGAAGCCCTTGTTTTTGTTCACGAATGAGTGAGTCGAGCAAGCCTTCGTTGATAGCATTACTGAACTCCAGATTGAGCAGTAAGCTCTTTTTCTGCTTGTCGTTCACGCCATATAACCTGCCCTACAGAGTTAATATCTATGTGCTGGTAACGATCTTCAAAATTAGTAACGCCTTCAGAAGCGCGAGGAGTAAGTCCGAGTATTACCGTGGCTCCCAGGGCTTCGCCGCCACCATAAAATACCAACGCTGGAACAATTTCCTCTTCCTCGTCTTCTCCATCTCCCTCGGTCTGTCTGTCGAGCCATAGATAAAAATCGAGTGGTTTGTCGTCGATTTCAATGCTTAGCTCAGCAATTTCTGGAGGTCTGATCGGCGTTAATTCTTCAATTTTTTGCCATTCGTCATCACGCCAGCGATACCAAAGCAGCTCCCATTGATCTTGACTCGCAGTTGAGTTGGCTGGATCTTGAAGAGCAGGTACTAAGGCAATGTGTTCACCGGTAAACAGGGATTGATCCGCGGCAAATTGAAGTTGATCAAAGAGGTCTTCGGTATAGTCCTTGAGCTTATCGCCGTTGTCGTAGGAGAGAATATTGATGGAGGCAATGCCTGCAAACAGCCCCACAAGCAATACCACGACGACAATCTCAATCAGAGTAAACCCTGATTGAGATTTTGGAGGTATTTTTGACAACTGCTGGCAGGGCACGATTATTCAGGCTTATCCCAAATGTTTAGATCGGCGTTTTGGCCTTCACCGCCGGGAACGCCATCTGCACCGTAGGAAATAATGTCATAGTCGTGGCTTTCTCCAGGACTGATATAGACATAATCGCGTTGCCAAGGATCTTGAGGTACTTCGTTTAAGTAACCACTCTGAGGAAACTTGCGAGGAACTGGCTCAAGAGAGGTTTTTTCGACTAAAGCACCTAAGCCTTGCTCGGTTGATGGATAAACAAAGTTATCCAAGCGGTAGGATTTTAAAGAGGTTTCGATGCTGCGGAAGTCTGCATAGGCACGTTGAATATTGGCGTCATCGACGTTTTTGAGAACGTTAGGCGCCACAATCCCTACTAACAGCCCCATGATCACCAAGACCACCATGATTTCAATAAGCGAGAAACCCGCGTTTTTCGTTTTCTGGTTCATAACCCTTCATCCATTAAAAATTACAGTCAAATCGTTTTTGAACGTGTAGCTGCTCTGATCTACGCAAGCTGGTTGAGTTCAAAGATGGGCAACAAAATTGCGATCATAATAAAGGCGATAGAAATACCCATAATGACAACAATGGCTGGCTCGAAGATACCCATAACCGTGGTGAGCATCATTTCTAGCTCGCGCTCTTGGTTGGTTGCACAGTGTTTAAGTTGTTTGTCCAGTGTACCGTTCGCCTCACCACTGGCAGTCATTTGCACAAGCAATGGTGGAAACCAACCGGCGTTTTTTAAGGCTTTGTGTAACGATCCACCTTCTTGTACGGAGCGACTGACATCGGTGCAAGCATGACGCAGCGCAGTGTTAGATAAAACCTGGGTGGCAATTCTTAGCGCCTGTAGCAAGGGCACGCCACTTTCTACTAAAAGGCTGAGTGTTCCAGCAAATCGCGAACTCTCGGCAAGTAGAATGACATCTTTTACGAGGGGTACCTTTAGCGTGAAGCTGTGCCAAGCGCGTAGGTTCTTCTCGTTTTTTAGCAGCGATTTAAAACCAAAAATCGCGGCGATTATGGCAATGAGTATGTAAATACCGTAGTTGCTCAGGCCGTTACTTGCTCCAATTAGAACCCTAGTGATAAAGGGTAATTCTCGCTCGCTACGTTGGAACATACCAACAAGGTCTGGAACCACAAAGACCATCAAGATAGCAACAACGCTGACACTCACGCACAACAACACAATGGGATAAATCATTGCCGCTTTAAGCTTACTTGCCGTGTATTGGCTACGCTCAATGTATTCGGCAAGCTGCTCTAAAACCTGCCCTAAATAACCTGAAGATTCACCGGCGCGAACCATGGAGCGATACATGTTATCGAAGCTTTTTGGGTGCTCGCCGAACGCCTGTGCAAGTGAGTGGCCTTCTAGAACGCGACTGCGAATACTCAATAAGATTGATTGAGTTGAAGGTTTGGTGGTCTGTTTGGCGGCGGTATTGATCGCCTCGTCTAGAGGCAGACCCGATAACAGTAGAGATGCCAACTGACGGGTGATCAGGGCTCGTTCTTTAACTGTTAACTTAGGGCCAAATAAGCTTGATAGAAACGATTTGTTCTTACTCGCTTTAGCGCCGGTATTTTTAGACTTTTTATCGTTAGTTGACGATACGGTTAAAGGTTTGAGTTGTTGTGTACGTAACTGAGCGCGAACTTGACGTTCGCTGTCACCTTCGATAACACCTTTAACGGTTTTACCCGTCGAATTAAGAGCTGTATAAGTAAATGCTGCCATGATTACATCGCCGTGGTTACACGCATGACCTCTTCAATGCTGGTATCGCCGGCTAAAACACGCTTGCGACCATGCTCGGTGATGGAATCAGATTGGGTGCGAGCTTCGGCTTCGAGCACATGCTCACCCACGTCTTCGTGAATAAGCTTACGCAGACGATCGGTGATCTCAATCCACTCGTAAATTGCACTTCGACCACGATAACCTTGGTGATGGCATTCATCACAGCCGACGGCACGGTATATGGTATCTGTGGCTGACAGGTTGAGGTGACGTTGTTCGGCCGGTGTTGGATGATCTTCGCGCTTACATTTGTTGCACAGCATTCGAATTAAGCGCTGTGACATTACTGCGGTCAAGCTCGAAGACAACAAGAATGGCTCTATGCCCATGTCTTGCAAGCGTGTTACCGCACCAATCGCCGTATTGGTATGCAGGGTTGATAACACCAAGTGACCCGTCAAACTGGCCTCAACGGCAATGGAGCCGGTTTCTTGGTCTCGAATCTCACCGATCATCACCACATCCGGGTCTTGACGCAAAATTGCCCGTAGGCCGCGTGCAAAGGTCATATCAATTTTTGAGTTAACTTGAGTTTGACCAATGCCCGGCAGCATATACTCCACCGGATCTTCAATGGTCAAAATGTTCCTACTGCGATCGTTGATGTGCGACAAACCAGCATAAAGAGTGGTGGTTTTACCGGAACCGGTAGGACCGGTCACCAGAATAATGCCGTGCGGTTTATTCAATGAGCCGGAAAAGCCTTCGTAAACCGCTTCAGGCATGTTGATTTGTTTCAGCGATAATTGGCCAGCAGTGGTATCCAGCAGACGCAATACCACGCGTTCGCCATGTGCCGAAGGAATTGTAGAAAGTCGAATATCGAGGCCGTGACCGGCGAGCTTTACCGTGATGCGTCCGTCTTGAGGTAAGCGTTTCTCGGCAATATCGAGCTTCGCCATAACCTTTAAACGGGAAACCAACAAAGGTGCTAAAACAGCTTTGGGCGACAACATTTCGTTGAGAACGCCGTCGACACGGAATCGAACGGCTACGCGGTCTTCGTAGGGCTCAATGTGTATATCCGATGCCTTCTCGCGTACCGCCTGAGACAAAATGGCGTTGATTAGACGAATAACCGGTGCGTCGTCGTTGCCGGAAAGCAGCTCTTGGTCATCGCTTAATTCTTCAGCCAGAGAGCCAAGATCGATATCGCTGCCAAGATCATCGGCAACTTCGTCTGCGGCTTGTTGTGCAGAGCCGCTGGAGCCGTGATACATCTCTTTGAGTGCACGTTGGAATTCTTCATCAGATATGGCGACGGTTATAAAGCCGCGGCCGAGATGACGTTGCAACTCAAGCAGCATAGGCAGGCCTAAGCGGCCGCGATGAAGAATTTGTCCGTCTTTCAAAATGACGCCATGGGCGCTGGCATAATGAAACGGCAAGGCTCGTTCGTAGTCCTCATCAACCGGGGCGGCAGCCACGGTTGATGGGTCTAGTTCGATGGTTTGTTCTTCGGTGTCAAAGGCTTGTTCTGCCATGATTAAATCCGGGCCTAGTTACTTTCTTCGCTGGTTTCTTCTTGCGGCTTGTCTTTTTTCTTCGACTTCTTCAAGCGCTGAGCTTCAAGTTCGGCAGCCTTAGTAGCGTAGCCTGATAAGTCGGTCTCTGGAGAGATCGGCCACTCAGGAACAACGGGCAGTAAATCTTTCTTCAGACTGAGACCTTTTTGGCGACGAGCGCTGAGCTGCTGTTCGCGAATAAATTTGTATTTTTCAGCGGTGGTGCCGGTTAGCGTTTCGTCATCGCGAATAACAGTGGCGCGGATAAATACCAATAAGTTGGTCTTGGTCACTCGATCACTGTTAGAGCGGAATAAACGCCCCATAACTGGAATGCTACCTAAAATAGGCACGCGGGACTGGAAGGTTTGCACGTTATCGCGCATTAGTCCGCCCAATACGACAACTTGGCCATCACTGGCTAAGACTTGAGTGGTGATGGAGCGTTCGTTGGTGATTACATCCGACGCACTGGTTTCACCAGTCAAGCTTGATACTTCTTGCTCGATATCGAGAATAATTTTGTCGCCTTCGTTAATGTGTGGCGTTACGCGCAAGGTGATACCAACGTTTTGGCGCTCGATAGTCTGGAACGGGTTGTTCACGTTACCTTCGGTGCTGGTAAAGCTACCGGTTACGAAAGGTACTTCCTGACCGACGGAGATTTCGGCTTCGTGGTTGTCGGTGGTTAACACGCTCGGCGTTGAAAGAATGTTTGAATTGGTTTTTTCTTGCAGCGCGTTAACCAAAGCAATAAAGCCTTTTTCGCCGTCGAAATCGCCGACACCAAAAGTAGTGCCAGTGATCGAGCCGATAGCGCCAGCAAGATCTTCGATAACATCGTCGTCATCCGATAATGCGATTGAGCCTGCGCCCGACAAGATGCCATCACCCAGTGAGCTGGAGCCAAAACCACCGTTTTCAGAGGCGAATAACCATTGAATACCTAAATCTTTGCCGTCAACGTCTTCAAGCTCCGCAATAACCGCTTCAACTAAGACTTGAGCGCGGCGAATATCGAGCCGTTCAACGACTTGTAACAATGAGTCGAGAGTATCGCCTTCGGCGGTGATCAATAGTGCGTTAGTAGATTCGTCAGCTTCTACCGACGGGCGAATACCACCGCCGCCAGTTGCTGCCGCAGCATCACCGCCACCTTGTGACAAGTTTTGCAGGAGCTGCTGAAGGGTTTGCGCAACCTCGGTGGCATTGGCGTATTCAAGATACAAAACGCGCACGTTACCGGTTTGGGCTTGCGGACGGTCAAGACGAGCAATCAAATCTTTTACTCGGTTGCGTTGTACCTGGTCGCCGCTGACCAATAAAGAGTTGGTCCGAGCGTCGGCAACCATTTTTAGGCTACCGGTGTCTTTTCCGGCATCGCCACTGAGCAATGCTTCCATCATTTGCAGAGCATCAGAAACCGGTGCATATTCAAGCTGAATAACTTCGGTTTGAGATACGGCGGCGCCGTCAATTTGTGCAATAACTTGCTTGACGCGCTCAATGTTGGCGGCGGTATCAGAAATTACGATGGAGTTACTGGGGTCGTAAGCTGCCATGTGTGCATGTTGAGCGACCAGAGGACGTAATACCGGCAGTACTTTAGCCGCTGAAATGTTGCGCAGTGTAACAACTTCAGTGATGTATTCATCACCAGCTTGTGCGGCCTTTTCACCGGTCACAGGAATGGGTGAAGAGCGTACGTCTTTGTTTGGTACAACACGCACCACGTTACCGTTTTCAAAAGCGGTAAAGCCGTGTAACTCTAAAATAGATAATAATAATGCGTAAGCTTGATCGCGAGTAACTTCACCGTTGGTAAATACCTGCACCTTACCTTTAACGCGTGGATCTATGATCACGGTTTTATTGGTGGCTTCGGCAACAAAGCGAATAACCTCAACAATATCAGCGTCGTTAAAGCTGAGGGTTAGTTTCTCAGTTTCGCGGTCCTGTGCGTATGTGTGACCGGCACACAATAGTAGCGCTGCTAACAAAAATCGGCGCACGTTAATCCTCACTCTTCGGTATTTGCATCAAGCTCGATGTTTATAGATTGGCTCTGGCCATCGCGCAAAAGGGTGACTCTTGCGCTGGTGGCTTCACGCATTTCGCGGTAAACCTGTGTAATGCTGCCAGAGTTATTCAGCGCAATGCCGTTTATCTCTGTAACTATGTCGTTAGGTTGTAAGCCCAACTGGTCAAAAATTTCTCTGTCGCGGCCTGGGCGAATTCGGTAGCCGACAATATCGGTACCCTCACGAGCCACGCTAAATTTAATAACTTCGGCGAGTGACTTTGGCGCTCGCGTAACTACGCGAGGTTCAGTATCGTCTTCGTCGTCGTCATCCTCGTCATCGGAAGCGGTGGATGAATTGGGGTCAACGCCCGCCTCTTCTAGCGCTTCGTTAAGAATTTCTTGTGGGTCACGGGTAACTCGACCCAGTGAAACATTGCTACGAGCAGAATCGTTTCGCGAGTTACCTAAGTCACTGTTAGGTTCAAAGAGACGAAGAGATTCGTTATTACCGTTGTTATCGAGGATAACTTGATTTGCTTGAACCTGAAGTAACTTGACATTGTTGCCACCGGGTAGGCGATCGCCAACTTTGTACGCTTTTTCGTCGCGCGCATGAGCGATAAAGGCTTCAGAGTTTTCTGGGATGCTACTTTTAATAACACCCTTCAATGTTAGGTTCAGAGAGGTCTCGCGAGCATCTTCGATGATATCGGTGGCGACTGGAGCAACCTCTTCAACTGCTGCTGTGGCATCAACAGAGCCAAACAATTCAATAGCGGCTAAAGATTCAATATCGATTGAGCCTTGATTTGCGCCTGTATTGACCTCAATAACCACATTTCTAGGAGCCGCCGATGACGGTTCTGGGAGAGTAGGTGCAGGTAATAAGGCCCAAAATAGATTTGCAAGGTTACTGCAAGCCCAAAGTAGAAATACCACCACCAAAATATTGCGAGCCAATATCAGCGTGCTGGGCTTGCCCAAGCTTTGCTTAAGTATCGCTGGTAGATGACTAACTGCTTGATTCATGTCTGAGCTTCTGTTGCAAGTTTAGATGTTGGTTTTTGAATTACCGTTGTACAAAAAATGATAGCTTCTCTGAGTCCCAGCTCAGATGGTAGAAATTAAATTTGGTTCTCGCTGTGATAAAAACGGAACTTATTGATTTGTTCATATGACGAACTCAATCAATCCATAATACCCGTTATCGATTGCGGCCTTCTACTGCCATCCTTAAAAAACCGTTGTTTATAATTACTTTTTCAGTAATTAGTTTAAGTATTGTTTCAGTGGTCGCCCAAAAAATAATCATTTTTGAGAAGTCGACGACTCTCAAAATATTAGGCACTTGTGCACCGAAATTTTGAAAAACGCTAAAATAATCGTTAGCAAATATTGGCAGCCAAATTGTTATTGCTTTAGCAATTCACTTTTGGCCGACGCATAATGCTACAAAATTATGACGGTTTGGCGTCACTAATTTACAGGTATAAAGTCGAAAAACATCAAGCTGGGTGCCACCATTTAAGCGATCCTGCTCAAATTTTGGCTTTAGAGCGGAGGTTTTCTCCAAAAACCGATCGGTTAATATAATAACTCCGATTACCCAGCTGACGTATTAGTTTAGGAGCACATCATGAGTAAAATTTTCCTTTTGCAAAATCACCAAGGATTTTTCCTCAATCGTCAGGGGTTATGGGTCAGTGGTCGTGAGCCCGCAGGGCTATTTCGTGCCGTTAATAAAGATGAGGCGGTTAACGAAGTTTTTGAGGTAAGTGCTCGCGATTATAGTCAACGTATTAGCATTGTTGAGACCGAGACCACAGAAAAGGGTGTGCCTGTTGTTGATCCGAGTTGGATCTCTGATTTACCCGAGCCGGGCTCGATAGTTGCCGCATCCGATGAAGAGATCGCAGTGGCAGAAGAAACCGGCACGGAATCTGTTAGCGATGAAAAAACCAACGATGAATTCGTATTGGAACAAACTTTTGTTCAAGATTTTGGTGATAAGACTATAGAATTCGTTGCTGATCAAAACCACGCTGGTGCAGACTCAACGACCGACGAAACCGATACCGTTGAGGCTGAGTCGTGTGACCCTGATGAATACACTGAAATTACTGCCGAGCAAACCGCATAAATAATCTCGGTAAGCGGGTAGTGTTTGTAACAACGGCTTTGAATTAAGCCGATTAAGGAGGCCTCTTGGCTACGTTCGACAAACTTCTTAACGATCTTAAAAAGCCTGAAAACTCTCCGCTTTTGTATGGCATTTTGCGTGGCCTAGAAAAAGAAAGTCTACGCGTGACGGAGGCTGGTGAACTGGCCCAAACTCCGCATCCTAAAAAATTGGGGTCGGCATTAACCCACCCGCAAATCACCACAGATTTTAGCGAATCATTGTTGGAATTCATTACTCCGCCTTCTCATCAGGTTGGTGCAGTTATCGAAAACCTAATGGCAACGCATCAGTTTACCTACGGTCATTTAAACGGTGAGCATCTTTGGCCGGCAAGTATGCCGTGTCTTTTAGAAGACGATGAAGATATTCCGGTCGCTCTTTATGGCAACTCCAACGTTGGCCGCATGAAAACCATTTATCGGCTGGGGCTAGGTCATCGCTATGGTCGTAAAATGCAGACCATCGCTGGCATACACTACAACTTTTCACTGCCAAGCCCGTTCTGGGCGCATTTACACGGTCTAGAGCAATCAAAACTGGATTTACAAGAATTCAGAACCAACCGTTATTTCGATCTAATTCGTAACTTCCGCCGCTATTTTTGGTTGTTATTGTATTTGTTTGGCGCATCACCTGCGGTATGTGGTTGTTTTGTGGAAGATAAAAACCACTGCCTAGAAAAATTTGATGACGAGGGCAAAACCTATTACCGCCCATACGCAACATCGCTTCGCATGGGTGATTTAGGCTATCAAAGTGATGCGCAAACCAGTCTGTTGGTTGATTACAACGATTTACGTTCATATCTTCGCACGCTTTGTCGAGCAATCAACACCCCTTACGAGGGTTACCAAAATATTGGTACCCGAGACGAGACCGGTGAATATCTGCAGTTGAATACTTCGCTGTTACAAATCGAAAACGAGTTCTACAGTTCCATTCGTCCCAAGCGCACGGCACGTACAGATGAAACTGCATTAACGGCGTTGTTCTATCGCGGTGTTGAATATCTTGAAGTGCGCTGTTTAGATTTAAACCCTTATGAGCCGCTGGGTATTTCGCGCGATCAGATGTTGTTCTTAGATACCTTCTTGTTGTATTGCTTGTTAACACCAAGCCCTCAAACCTTCGAACAGGAATTCCGTGCCATTCAAGAAAACCAAAAACGGACGGTTTATAACGGCCGTGATCCCGCCATTAAGCTGATTGATAATGGCGACGAAAAGCCGCTGCGCAAATGGGGCCAAGAGTTGTTAACGGCCATGGAACCGGTGGCAGAATTGTTAGATCTTTCCTGCGGCAATCAAGGCTACATGAGTGCTCTTAAAGCGCAATCTGCGGTGATTGAAGATCCTGAACTTACGCCTTCTGCGCGAGTTTTGCGCAATATGCGTGAAAACAACCAGACTTTCTTCGAACATACGATGGAGCTCGCTCAGCAGCATTCACAGTACTTTAAGCGGGTGGGTATCGATGATTCTGCCAATGAACGCTTACAGGCCATGGCTGAATCTTCTCTGTTGGAGCAAGCCACCATCGAAGTTAAAGATGATCTAGGCTTTGATGAATACCTAAGCGATTATTACGCCCAATACGACTTTTGCGCACGCGCGTAATTAGGTTGTTAGCCGCTGGTTAAGCCGTGAATTATCTTGCCCACATTTTAGTATCTGGCGATCTTGAAGATCATCAAGTGGGCGGATTTCTTGGTGATTTTGTTAAAGGGCCGCTTACCGGCGCTTGGCCTTTAGCCGTTGAGCAGGGCATTTGGTTGCATCGCAAGCTAGATGCTTGGTCCGATCAAGATTCAACCTTCAAATCGATTGCCGAAAAGTTGGGGGCAAAGCATCGTCGCATTGCGCCCATCATTATTGATTTGGCGATCGATCATTTCCTGTGTTTGCAGTGGTCGCAATTTCACGATCAAACTCTGGAATCGTTTACTCAAGATTTTTATCAAAATCTGTCGCGATTTGAGTCGATTTTACCGAAATCTGCGCAGATTTGGCTGCAACACGCACAAAATACCGATCTGTTGGCGGGTTACGGAAATCTTCCCAGACTAGGTCGAATTGTGGATAGCATGGAGATGCGTCGCCGAAGACCCTTGGGATTGGATCAAGCCTTCGTTGCATTTTTGCAGCATTACGACGAGATCGCAGAAGGTTTTGACGCTTTATTTCCTATGTTGCAACAACGTGCCCGGCAACATCTTAATGAGCTGCCCGAGCACTTTAAGGGTTAACTATTCTGTAGAGCGCTCTATTTGAGTCTCTATTTAAACAAGCAGTATTGAGCAAAGTCTTTGGCTTCGTTTACCGTCCAGTCGCCGCTGGGCTTTTCCTTCAATTGTTCACACCATTTTTTGCTACCCACCTCTGGTGCACAGCCTGCGAGTGTAAATCCAATCAGAGCCACAGCAATTACCATTAATTTCATAACACCATTCCAACGTTAAGCGACATTATTGTTGGTGCGCAGTTTAGCGAAACTTGGCAATCTTAGTAACGAAAAGTCTGTAACGAACTAGATCAGTAACAAACTAATCCAGTAACAAATTAGGCCACAGCGGATTGTTGAGTCTCAACGGAGTGAGGTTTGGAAATACCTTGGCCGATAACCGCTTGGCGAAGTGTCGTTAATGCGGCTAACTCGGTTTCACGCTGATGGCAAATCATCAGTGTTGGCACTAGGGCGAGACTTTTAGGAACGCGCTCAATAATTAATTCGTCTCGAAAGCGGCTCGATTCCACCACCCAGCTTGGCATCAGCGTTAGTCCTAAACCCACGCTCACGCAACCTAAAATGCCGTCGAGTGTGCCGAGTTCTAAGATTTCTTGAGTTTGTTTTCCATACAACGATTGCCATTGCAAAGCGCGATCTCGATAGGTGCACCCTTCGCGAAACAGCATCAACGGTGTATCGGGATTTTGGTCGTGCTTGGCGCGCACCAGTACCAGTTCTTCCACCAAAACTTCATCGGTGCTTAACGCCGGATTTTCGTAATGACCGCCGATAAACGCGCAATCAAGCTTATGTTGTAACACCTTGTTGATGAGTGTTTGCGAGGTGTTGGTTTCGATTTTAATCTGAATACCCGGATGAGCTTTACGCAATTCTTTTAGGGCGAGAGGTAAGCGATAGGACGCAAAGGTCTCCATGGTGCCAATACGAATTTCACCGCGGTTGTAACCCACCTCTTTTACCGCCAAAGAAGCGAGTTTTTCCATTTGAATGAGTTCGCGAGCATGTTTGGCGAGTTCTCGTCCACTGGGCGACAGCTCCAAACCACGGCCGCTGCGATAAAAAAGCTCGGTTCCAAGTTCTTGTTCTAAACGCTTAATGCGACTGGTGACGTTGGATTGAACCGTATGCAGTGCCTTAGAGGCCGCTAGCACACCGCCCTCATCAATAACGGCAAGAAAGGTTTGTAAGGCCTGTATTTCCATGATGTTAACTCGTTGAAAACTTAAGTATCTCAATTAGAGAATAATTACATCTGTATAATTCGCTTGAAGAGATTAAAGCGTTTAATTACTGTTTGCGCAAGAATTTGAAAGGTGTTTGTAAATGGTTGTATTGAGCGAACAGTCGCGAGTCATGGGTGCTGGAATTGCGAGTCTGTTGCTAACCATAGGCATCGCTCGATTTGCCTACACGCCGTTATTGCCCATTATGCAGTCACAAACCGGATTAGGTTTGGCCGAAGGCGGTTGGTTGGCCTCAGGTATTTATTTGGGTTACCTGTGCGGTGCTTTTATAGCTGCTAGCGTGAAGAGTTTAGCCACCAAAGATCTTTTCTATCGCATTGGTTTATTGCTGGCGGTTATCAGTTCGGCTGGCATGGCCATTACCGAAGACTTTTGGCTGTGGATGTTCTTCCGCTTTTTAGCCGGACTCAGCGGTACCGCAGGAATGCTCTTGGCTTCTGCGCTGATTTTAAATTGGCGAACCAACCGACAACTTCGTCCAGAGCTTGGTGTGCACTTTTCGGGCGTTGGTATTGGTGTGGTGTTTACAGCGCTGTTGGTTGAGGTTGTAGGTGACCTGTTTGACTGGCGCCAGCAATGGCTTCTATTAACGGCTATTTCGGTAGTTTTGGCGTTTATCGCTTGGATTTGGTTACCCAAGCCCGATGACAATGCCAAAGCCAAGCAAGCGACTGCGCAAGACAGTCCGCCAAGCCCTGGGTTTTTCAAATTATTTTTGGTGGCCTATTTCTGCGCCGGAATTGGTTACGTGGTGAGCATTACTTTTATTGTTGCCATCATTGAAGAACTACCCGGATTGCAAGGCTTAGGCAGTTGGGCGTTCATGATTATGGGGGTTGCCGCAGCACCGGCGTGTATTCTTTGGGATATCGTCGCTCGGCACATTGGTTATGTGATGACGTTGATTTGGGTTTCGGTCATCCACGTTGTGGGTATTTTATTACCGGTTCTTATTCCCACGTTTACCTTCGCATTTATCGGTTGTGCACTGTTTGGCGCTACCTTTATCGCACTTGTAAGTTTGGTGTTGACCATGAGTGGCCGCTACTTTCCAAGTCGTCCCGCCAAAATGATGGGCAAGATGACGGTTGCCTATGGTTTTGCGGTGATACTTGGCCCTGCCGTGACGGGTTTGTTGGCCGAAAAAACCGGCAGTTACGCCTCGGGTTTGTATTTTGCCGCCGCCGTTATGAGCTTGGGGTGCGTGTTATTTATTGGTTTAAAGCTGTTGGAACGCAAGGAACAGCTTGCCGCCACAACTTAGGGTTTACCTAAAAGCGTCGCAATTATTGGCGCAGCTATCTAAAAGCAAGCAGTAGAGGAAGTCATCATGCCTTATGTGAACATTAAAATAACCCGCGAAGGGGCAACCGCAGAACAAAAAGCCGAGTTAATCGCCGGTGTTACCGAGTTATTGCGTACCACCCTCAACAAAAATCCGGCTACCACTGTGGTTGTTATCGATGAAGTTGAAACCGACAACTGGGGTATTGGTGGCGAAGTGGTAACCGAGCTTCGCAAAAAAGCAAAAGCAGCCAGTCGTTAACTTCTTTCACCAAGTGATTCAAGTTTTGATCGTTGTACATTGCCGAGCAATAACGGTTTAATCGTTATGCTTATGGCAAAGGTTAATACCGAACAATCTAGCGCTGAATAATCCAGTACTGAACAATCCAGTGCCGAACGGTTTAGTGCTGGACAATAAAGTTATCGAAGTACAAGTCCACAACACCGCTTTCGCCCTCTTCGGCAGCCATGACAGAGTGCACTTCTTCTAAGGCGGCTTGTCGGAGTAGTTCTTTACCGGCTTGCGTGGTGATGGTGTCATCGGTTTGCTTGCTCAGCAACAAAACAATGTTGTTGCGTAAATACGGTAAATGATGACGGACTTGATCTGCGGTGATGGTGTCTTTTACACGCACGGTAATATCGGCTTTGATATAACGTAACTTATCGGCACCACCGTAATTGACGACAAACGATGGTTTTAGAGGCACGTAAATGGCGGCGATTGGTTCAGCCACCTCGCCTTCGGCCTCTTTTTCGTCTTCGGCGAATGCCAGACCTGCGTAGCCCATCCAAACGCAGGCCATTGTCGTTAAAATTCGGTTGCTAATGTTCATGGTTGGCCTCGACTTGAATTAATTTTGTAACGGGCTTACGCCTGTTGCCACTGTTAGGAGAATTTAGCTTGTCTGCGTCTGTTGCATGGTTACCGGGAATTCGGCTGACCAACTTCATCATCTTTTTGGGCTGTGTTGGTTTAATGCTTGTCGGCCTGTACATGCAGTACTTTATGGGTCTTGTTCCTTGCGCGTTGTGTATCACCCAACGTGTATTCATTATAGCCACTGGATTGTGGGCGCTCATTGCAGTTGCCGTACATCACCCAGTTTGGGCGCGTCGAACACTGGCAGTGTTGGGAATCTTAAGCTCGATTGCGGGCGGATTTTTTTCTTCTCGCCAGCTTTGGTTGCAAAGCCTTCCCGAAGGCCAAGCACCGGCCTGCGGGCCATCGCTGAACTACCTCTTGGATGCGTTCCCACTACAAGAAGCACTGACGTTACTGTTGCGCGGCGACGGCAACTGTGCAGAAATTTCATGGACGTTTTTGGGAATTAGTATTCCCGGCTGGACACTGGTCGCGTTCATTGGTTTGGTATTATTTAATCTCTGGCAGCTATTACGCCGGAACTGAGTAACGTGTGTTAATCAAAGGTTTTCTGTTTTTATTTATTTTTCAGGCTTTGGGCGAGCTATTGGTACGCTGGTTTAACCTGATCATTCCAGGCTCGGTAATTGGGCTTTTATTGTTATTTATCTACCTGTTGTTCATGCCCACACCTGAGCCGTTGCAAAAAGTTGCCGATGGCCTCGTGCGAAGCCTCAGCTTGTTCTTTTTACCGGCCGGTGTTGGCTTGTTCTTTTTGCCTGAAAACATTCTTTCACAGTGGCCGGCGTTACTGGCGGCCATGGTTTTAGGTACCGCGGTAGCTCTGTTTATTTGTGCACTTATTTTACGTTGGATCAGTAGACCATGAGTTTTGACAGCGCCGTCGATGCGCTCTTTTCGTCGCCTTTGTTTAACGTAACGCTCACCCTATTAGCCTTTCAGGTGGGTTTGATTTGCTACGAAAAAGTCGGTCGTAAAGCGTGGATGCACCCGGTGGTTATGGGTACCGTAATCATTGTTGGCTTTATCTTATTAACACCCCACGAATACCCAACCTACTTTAAAAACAACGAATTACTGTTGTTCTTTTTAGGTCCGGCAACGGTCGCCCTCGCAGTGCCCTTGCGCAATGAACTAAAAACCCTGCGCGGTATTGCTGTACCTGCGTTGGTTATCATTGCCCTAGGTTCAGTGATTGCGCCTTTAACGGCGTTGGGTGCGGCGTGGTTGTTTGGTGCCGATGAACAAGTACTGGTAAGCCTGCTCGCAAAATCGGTAACCAGTCCAATTGCCATTGGTGTTACCGAAAACCTAGGTGGCTTGGTATCGCTCATCACCGCCGTAACACTTTTTACCGGTATTGCCGGTGCGTTAATGGGGCCAACCATATTCAAAATAGCGGGCCTTACCGACGATCGCTTGCAAGGTATTCTTTTGGGGGTGCTGGCCCACGGCGTGGGTACGGCGCGCGGTTTTGAAATCAGCGTTCGCTGCGGCGCTTTAGCGGGTTTGGGAATGGGTTTAACCGGTACCTTTAGTGCGTTTATGCTGCCCTACCTAAAGATTGTTTTGTTCGGTTAATCCCGGCTCGCTTCGATAATCTCTACGTTAAACCGAAAAGCTCAACAATTCCTGTTGAGCTTGCTTGGTTATCAGCTTTAAACCCTTCTTATTGAAAATCTTCAAGTCGTCTTTGGTGGGCCAAGATTTGTACGGGAATTGTATTTCGGCCCGCTGTGATTTGGCTTCTGTCGGGTTTTGTAGATACTGCTTCAACAGCGTTGATGCCATACGGCCATGGGCCATTGAAGACTGTAGATAACTATCGTGTTTTTGAGCGCTATGAAGATCTTGTATCAGTAAAGGCCCTTCATCGATTGCCTCGGTAATTTCGTGCAAACTTACCGACACTTCATGGGCTTGGCGTAGATATTTTTGAAATATCGGATCAACGCCGCGATCATCTGGCAAAAAAGACGGATGGATATTCACAGTTTTATTTACGGCATTTAAAAACGGTTTTTTTAAAATTTGATCGCAACCATTAACGACCACAAGATCAGAGTTGATAGAGCTCAACTCTCTGATACAGGCTTCAGAATTAAAATTATTCGATGTAATAACATCAAAGCCAAAATGATAGGCGAGCTTATCTAAACTCCAAAGATTATCGTGTACAGACTCAAACGCTTTACTTTGCTGATGAATTTTCTCCATTAACGATTGATTGGCCGCCAAAAATAAAAAATAGCGTAAGCCGAATCGATTGAGTAAAAATACGGTGTCGGCAATTCCGGTTATTTTACGTTTATCAATAACCACCGGTTTAGTTGACACCAAAACAGTATTCACCGAACCCTTGTCGCGACGTAAATAAACGTTTAAAAAATAAATAGAATATAAGGTTGGAAGTGTTGCTAGAATAATTTTCACAAATATATAAGCCGCTACACCACTGCCATTGATTTTAAAATGTGCAGTGCGTTCGTTTTAGAAACCAAGCCCGGTCTGAGTTTATAATCAAACTCAAAATTAACACCGTGATTTTGCTCAGATAAAGACTCTTGAAAATGATATTGCTCGACAATGGCATCGACCTCCGATGACCTTGCAATGGAAATATCGTTGGTCGAAATTAACCCATAACCACCGTAGGTTTCGAGCTTTTTTAATAATTCTACAAAGACAAATTTACGTTCTAAATCGTTAGAACCTCGTAGAACTTCGTCCAGTAAAAATAACGTATTGGTATCGTTTTCACTGCGAATACGTTCTAGCTTCTCGATAATGGCCTTAATTTTTATGACTTCGGCCATAAATAGCGAAACACCGTCGAGCAATGAGTCAGAAATATGCATACTCGTGAGAACTTCTATGCGCGGCATAGATAGGCGTGACGCGCAAACCACAGAGCCGATCATCGCCAATTTTGCATTAACGCCTATGGTTCGTAAAAACGTGGTCTTACCAGACATATGTGAACCTGTAATAACACACACACGTTGTTGTTGGGTTAATTCAAACGAATTGGTAACTGCACTGTTTGCTGCTAAAAGCGGATGTGCGCCATTTTCGATAACAATAGCGCTCGTTAAATTATTTTCGATGGTCGGTAGCGTCCAGCTTGGATTTTCGTAAGCCAGTGCCGCGAGTGTGGTCAGCGCTTCAAAATCGGCAACGGCTCTTAACCGTGTTTCGTAACGGTTATTAAAGCGATCTGCCCAGATATTTGCATTTAACAATACGTGTAAATCCCAGCACACCAATAACGAAATTACCGCGTAAGGAATCACGTTAAGGCGCAACTCAGAGAGCAAAATTAATTGATGCAAGCGCTCTAAGCTTTGTGAAAAATGTCCGTCTTGATCCGATAACTGTGCCTGTAAATCTTTTAACTGACGGTTGTCTGTAGAAAGCTGTTCAATAGACGCGCTGAGCTCTTTTAAACCATTAATCTGCTCGGGCTTAATATTAATGTGAAAATACAGATTTTTAACTTGAACGGAATTTTTTACGATTAAAACAATGTTACCAAGAACATAGAGTGCTGGTAATAAAGGCGAAATAATTGAAAAAGCACTAGCGCCGATGGCGCCTAACCCCAATAGATTCCACGCCAGTAATAAGTGGCGATTAATAACCGATGCACGGCCCTTTTGCGGCTGTGTTTTCAGCCATTGTGTTAATAAGGTCAGTTGGTTGATTTCGCCAATTTTCAAACCCAGAGCATTAATGTGCTGACGAAAATCGAGCAAAGTTTTTAAGGCTTGTTGTGCGGCTTGCCGTTCATAAATGACCTCGGTACGTGCGGGTTCTTTTAACCAAGCTTTAATGCGTGAAAAACCCAGCGGTGAACTGATGCAATTAATTAGCGATAAAAATGACTTAGTACCACCAATGTTAAGGTCGTGCCAAAAAATAGCATCGTCGGTGTCATCTTTGGCTTGATCCAGAGATGTCCAATCGCGACAAATGCGCGCTAAGGTTCTTTGGTTAATAGCAAGAAGATCGCAATGGTGATTTTTATTGCGATTGATTTTTTGGTAACGTCTAACAATAACAATGAATAGTACCAATGAAATAACGCTTGGAATTACCAAAAACAAACCGTGTTCTAAAAAAGCCAACGGCCCAATAAATCCCAAAAAGAGCGTTACACGAATTTTAGACAATAGCGCCAGTTGTTTGTTTTGTTGCTCTATTTGCGCTTGGTAAAAATCTCGCTTGGCTTCTATCTGATCAATTACCGCCTGTTGCGCTTTAGAAGATTCATTCGCCGTAGCGTTTTCAACCCTAGATTCTGCGTGTGTCACAAATTACCTGCGTTTTGTTATCGTCGTAAAATTCACATCAGAAATTTCTGAAAGCCGTTCGCAAGTATAAATTACCGCATCACATGACGCACGGGTGGTTGTGGTTCGTTTAAACCCTTAGCGAGGCTGCGACTCAAAAACCGCAGTGGTCGACACAAAGATACTGCCATGTTGAGAGGCTTAAGTTCGGCGCCAAAGTTTTGCTTTGGAAAATAATTGGTAATACCCATGTCGATTACAGGGATGTGTTTTGAGTGAGCGTTTTCTAGGTCGAACCACATTAAACAATAATAAAAATTAGGATCATTGTCGCTAGGTTCTCGGCAACCAAATAGATAAGGATTATAAGAAGTACCGGCGAATATACTGATGGTAAATGCGGCAACTTGGTGGTCTTTATCGAGTATCAGGGTCAGTTCGGCATAATGATTTTCAGCACTCGCCAGCGTTAGAAAAAATTCACGGGAAAAAGGCTCGCGGGCATATTCTTTAGCGCGAGCGTGAACGTTTAAATACATGGGATAAATAATATCTACCCATTCGGTAAAGCTATCCAATCGCGTAACGCTAAATTGCTGTTGTTCGAACTTCTCCAACGCTTTGCGTACCAATTTGCGGTAATTTTGTTTGAGACGAGATTTGTATTCTTCAGGGGTAAGATCGTTGCTATGCACTAACGCCAAAGGTAAGCCTTCGGTTAAAAAATAGTGCTGATCGTTTAGCGCTTGGTTGAGCTCGCTTGGAAAATCACGTATGGCGATATTAAAATCACGAACAATGTATAAAAACGCTTTCTTAAACACCGATTTTAACGACCCGGCGAGTAGTGCAAAAAATTGAGCTTGTGACAGAGCCTTTTCGTCAAACCACCAAGTTTGACTGTGCGTTTCCAGATTACCTGTCATAGCAACAGCAACGGCGCCGAAATTTTTAAACACTTTTCGTATACCGCTCGTGAGTGTTTTCAGCGCGGGCGGTGCAGTTAACAGCAAATCGTGTTGATACTGGCAGGCAAAGTATAAACCAACCAATTTGTTGTGATCGTGATTGGCGTATACCATAACATAACGATATTGGCGTTCTGGAAAACATCGTTCTATGTCGGTTAAAAATTGATGGCTTTTACTGACATCCAGCTTACCGATGTGATCATCCCAAAAAATCGCATCTATTTGCTGAATCGAGTTAAAAATATCTAAACGATAATCCTCAAACGAAGCGCAGAGAGTCAAGGTATTCATGATTGATAAGGCTCTCTGTCTGCTGCAAGAGCTTGATCGAGCTTGTCGCGATGCGCTTGCGTGTTGTTAAATAAATTACGCTCGCGTAACGGTTGGTAGGCGGGAAATAACTGATTTTTGAATAGGCTTATCAAACCATTCGCGAGACGGTTATTGTATTTAATGGCAACGTATAATTTTTCTAAGCAAATCCCGAAATTCGATTTAGCCTCATAACTGGTTTGGCCAAGCTCAACAACAAAACTGCCACGATTTTCAGCTTCTTGAAGTAAGCGAATTAAACAGTTGAAGTACAAGCCGGAATTTTGCAAATATTGGTAATCCATTCCCAAATAAATAGGATGCATTTGCTTGCCTTGAATGATCAATTCCATGGCAATAATGTTATCGCCTTCAAAGCATAATAGCGCCGACGATTGCTCACCTAAAATAGAGTTTGCAGCGCGAAAAAAATCCGGCGTGAGCCGTTCGAATTTTACCTTGGAATGATTTAAAACATTTAAGTAAAGATTGCACATGGTTTCGGCATGTTCACCAAAATCCTGGACAATTTCCCAACGTAAACCGGTTTTTGCAAACTTATTTAAATAGCCTTTGATAGAACTACGATAGCGATTGCGGAACGCGTGTAAATAATCTTTGCCATCTATCTCGCCCACATAGGCAAAACTGGTGGGCGGACTTTCGCCCAACAAGTAGGATTCCGACAATTGATTTTTGAAACTGTCTAAATAACGTTGGCGAATTTCCTTAACCACAACCATTTGTTTTTTCAGTTGCTGACTTTTAGCATCAAACTCGGTAAAGGCCAAACTCAGAATACGATTGCTCTGCTGTCGGTAAGCGGGATTAATACCAATTAAGTCATCACAAATGGCGATTGGGCTACCGGTAACAAAGGCGCTGACCCGCAAAAAATTCGGGAATATTTTTCGAACTTGTGCGACTGCGTTTTGCACACCCTGTGGTGCAACGTCGGTCATTGATAATCGAAATTCAAAACACGGCAATAACCCAACAACACAATCCACGGACGTGTTTTTAATCAGCAAATAATGAAATTTAACATCGCTTAAATGAGCCGCTTCGTATACCTGCTGCATTTTATACGATCTTAAAATATCGTCCTCAGGAAAACACGTCTGCCAATGGTGTTCGCCAACCTCGGCCAGCGAGCTGACCCAGGTTGTTGTATAGTTCGAGCCTTGCATCGAGAATCAAGCCATCTCCGCGGGTGCCAAGGCGTTGGTAGACTCAAGTACAGCTTTGGTTTCTTCGATTAATGTTTTAACCGCGAAGTCCAGTTCTTGTTGCGTTAAATCGGCACTGACATTTAAGCGTACGCGAGCGCGACCTTTTTTTACCGCAGGAAATACCACCGGATTGGCGTAAACACCTTTTTCGTGTAAACGCTTGGCAAGCATAAAGGCTTTTTCGTCGGCGCGAACTACGATGGGAATAACCGCTGTTTCGCTGTCTAAAATATCAATGTCTGCGGCACGTAAGCTATCGCGAAGAAATTTAGCGTTGTATTGTAGACTCTCGGCAATTTCGGGTGATGTTTCTAGAATTTCTACGGCCTTTAAAATACCCGCCGCCGTTGCCGGTGGTATTGATGCAGAAAATATATAAGGTGCCGAACCGGTGCGAAGCACAATGCCGGTTTTATCGTTACAAGCAACAAAACCACCAATACCGGGAAGCCCTTTGCTTAATGAACCGGTAATAATGTCTACCTTGTCTTCTAAGCCAAAATGCGCAACCGTACCTCGGCCATTCGGGCCGATGGCAGCGGTGCCGTGGGCGTCGTCAACAATTAAGAAACAGCCGTATTTTTCACTGAGATCGCACAGTTCAGGTAATGGCGCCAAATCGCCATCCATACTGAATACGCCATCGGTAACAATAAATTTACGAATTTCAGGACTTTCTTTTTCAAGTAACGCTGCTAGCGCCGCCATATCTTTATGCGGGAAAACTTCACAGCGTGCGCCGGAAAGCTCAATGCCTTTAACGATAGATTCGTGGTTCAGTGAATCTGAAAAAATAACATCGTTGGCATCACATAATGTATCGAAAACGGCAAGATTAGCTGCAAAACCGCTGCTGTAGGTAATAACGGTATCGTAGCGTAAAAATTCGGCCAGTTTTTTCTCAAGCTCAATGTGAAGACGCGAGGTGCCGTTCAATAAACGCACTCCGCTGGTTGTGGTGCCAAAATTTTCAAGTGCAGTTTTTGCTGCGGCAATAATATCCGGGTGGCCGTTTAATCCCGAGTAATTGTAAGAACCCAAATGCAATACATTTTGAATTTCTATGTGCGAACTGTCGGTGGGGTTGTCACAAAATTCGATATTGTTATAGCTCACTTGCGCGTGCTTTGAAGGAATACCGTGAAAAATTCTCGAAACCACATCAGCATAACCGCGCTCTTTGTATTTGTTGTATCGGTTTAGCAGAAAGTTACAGGCTTTTGAGCCAACGGTAATGTCCCTGTTGGTTTTACTTGTCATAATTTATTCCTTCAAACGAGTGAGTGCTTGGTCGTTTTTTGTAAAAAAGTATCAGCGTGTGAACCGCTAAAAAGACCAAGACAAAAGCAAAAATAGTGATGTTCAGCTGCTGTCGCTGCCACAGAAAAAACGCCAAACTGGATAAAATCATGGTGTAAATAAGGCTGCGATAGGTTGCTGGTGATTGATTAAGATGCAGCGCGCCGATGTCGATAATGCCAATAACCAAAATGACAAAACTCATTAACGATAAAAAATCCAAGGTTTGCGCTTTGTTTAAAAAGTTGATGGCTATATAAAGCGCTAAAAACAGCGCGCTTAAAAATAAAGCGGTTACGTACTTGGTAACATTGTGCGAATAATCTGCAAGAGCAGGCCGCGGCAAGTGCGCTGTGTTGTCTTGTTCATCGTAGTCTGGGCCACCAAACAGCGCCGAAAGCCATTGTTTTATCGGCCGTGCTTTGCGACCCAAATACTGAATAAGTCGATTTAACTCAAAAAAATTCACGTTCGAAGGCACGTGGCTGGTGACTACGTGCGTGGTGCCGTATACGGTTTTTATATCGTCGCGTTCTTCAGCGTAGGTATTAAAGAGCTTGTCGAAAATAATCGTAAAACAACCGTGATTTTTATCGATGTATTCTTTATTGCTGGCGTGGTGCACGCGGTGGTGAGACGGCGTGTAAAAGAATTTTTCTAAAATACCGAGCTTGGGAATATGTCGCGTATGAATTAAATGTTGATAAAACAACTGTACCGCGTAAATACCAAAATACACCTCAACACTTACCCCTAGCATGGCCAAAGGCATAAACACCACCCAGCTGGTGGCAGAGGCAATAACGCCTAGGCGCAATGATGTACTGTAATTGAAGGTTTGACCCGAGTGATGTACCGAGTGACCGAGCCATAAAAAACTGATGGTGTGGTGCCAGCGGTGATTCCAGTAGTACAAAAAATCGTACGCAATTACTGCAACAATAATTTGCGCTACGACAGCGTTTTTAAGAAACGATAAAGAAGCGTTTTCATAAATCCAAATATACAAAGGCACACTGATCAGTGTTATGCAAACACTAACCAGCGTACTGGTTAGACCCATGGAAATATTTGATAAAAATTCATTACCGTTGTAGGTATTCTTGCCGGTTTTGAGTCCGTATAAATATTCGAATAGCCAAGTAAAAGAAAAAAATACGACGACGGCCAAATAAAAATTTAACATTTAAATACTTCTATCGTTTCGCAAATTACGGGCGTGCAGGTGCACGCAGCCGAACAAGGTTGGGCCAAAAATATCGTTAATGAGTTATTTAAGAATAATTAAAATAAATCGTTAATAAATCATAAATAGTTAAACTGGTTTTGTGCCGTGTTTAGATAGGGTGTTTTCGACAAGCGTATGCAGAGGCAGTATTAAAAATGCTCAAAAATTACCTGTGCCGATTTAAATCCGTGATGGGTAACACACCTTGTTTTTAAGAATCCATGTAATGAGTATTTAATTGGAATCAATTAAATGACCGATAATCACTAAAGGAACCTCTGCTTAACTCATTCATGATTTAATCAGAGTTTCTTAAACTTAATTAAGTAACCTTAAATTAATCTTTGGTAAATTCGGTTATGCGAATTAATGCGGTTTTAAATATTTTGACCAATAACTTTAAAAAGCCTTTTTAAAAATTATTAAAATATTTACAAACGTTAAGAGATTAATTTTACAAAGGTGTTTAGCGATTAATTACTGGGTGATCTTAAACTAAATTATTTAAAATAATAAGGATGGATTAACAAAAAATAAAAATTAATGGTATGTATTTTTAAAATTTAAATTTTAAGGAATAAAAACACAGGCTTGATAAGCTATTTTTACTGATCATGGTTTTATTGGAATCACGGATTAAATCATTGCGGAGTTAATCTGAGATTCCTGAAGGATTTAACGGAATTATTTAGCTATTTGCGACATTTTTTAAAAATAAATTTACAAGGACGGATTTATAAATGAGCTTTATCAAAGCGTCCTAAAAGTTTTTTATCAAAGGTTTTTTAATTAGACGATGTTCGCCAACGCCTTCAATGTTGAAAGTATCGCCCACGGCTTGATAACCACATGCGTAATAAAACGCTAATGCAGAGACACGAGCGTTTGCCCAAATATACGAAGGTTCGATAATTGTGTTATTTTTGCAGTAGTCTTCACTAACGTTTAGCAATAAACGGCCTAGGCCTTGGCCTCGACATTGTGCTCGGGTTGCCATTGCCCGAATTTGCCATTGTGCGCCAATCACGGAATTCTCAACAAAATACACCGAGACAATTCCATAGATAGATTCCGGATTGAGATTTTCGATTTTTAACGTCGATAGATCGTTTTTAAGTACAGCGGCAAAGTGACGTGTGTGAATATCGCGATCACCGGGAAAGGCCATTTCGGCGAGTGTTTGGTTGGGTCGCAGAAGTTCTAAACGCAAGGGATAGGTAGTCTCGGCGTTCACCTCTATAATCTCGTACATATTTTTCCTTTCAGTAATACTTAAATCGACGAACAGGCAGCATAGCAACACATGAATCGCGCAGATGTACTTTTGGTTGAAGGCGGCTGGGTAAGCTCACGAGCGCAGGCGGCACGTATTATCAAACAAGGCGGCGTTCGCTATGGCAGTGGCAGCGATTGGCAGGTGTTGTCTAAACCCAGCCTCAAGTTGCCTGACGATATTCAATTTCAGCTCGATGACTTAGACGAATTGCAATACGTTTCCCGCGGTGCCCTAAAGCTTAAGGCGGCGGTTGAGTTCTCGGGCATCGAGTTGACTGGCAAGTCGGCCTTGGATGTTGGTCAATCTACGGGCGGTTTTACCGATTATTTAGTGCAATCGGGCATTAAGCGTGTGGTGGGTGTGGATGTTGGTCGCGATCAGCTCGATGGCAAATTACGCGAACATCCCAAGGTAACCTGTCTTGAAGGTGTGAATGCCCGTGAACTGCCGGAAACCATACTGGACTATGAACCGCAGGGTTTTGATGTGATCGTGATGGATGTGTCTTTTATCTCGCAATCGTTGATCTTGCCGAATTTGGGTCGCTTTTTAAAACCGAAAGGCTTTTTGATCAGCTTAGTAAAACCGCAATTTGAGGTCGGTAAAGAAAACATTGGCAAGGGCGGCTTGGTGCGCGATGCCCGACTGTATCCGCAGGTAAAAGCTCGCATTCAGCGAGAAGTTGAAGCGCTGGGTTTTGAGGTGCAAGGTTATCTAGAAAGCCCCATTAAAGGCGGCGATGGCAATCGCGAATTTTTATTGATCGCCCAGCGCGTTAACTAGGTTTCACGACTAAACCCGTAAAGACACCAGACCTTGTTTGAGTTTGTACAAATGCTCGTGAAGTCCTTCGCCTTTTTGTTGAGCAACGCCAATCGCTAAGATATCAATCACCAACAAATGGGCAATGCGCGACAGCAATGGCGTATAGATGTCTAAATCTTCATCCACATTCACATCAATATTGATGCTTGCCTCTTGAGAAATGGGTGAGTTGCTCGGCGAAATGCCAATCACCACCCCGCCTTGCTGCTTTACCAAAGCCATTGAGTTCAATAACGATTTGGTGCGACCGCTTTGCGAGATGGCAACCACCACATCACCTTCTTTCATGCTCATCGCCGACATGTGTTGAATGTGGTGATCGGAATAGGCTGCGGTTGCGAGTTGCAAACGGAAGAACTTGTGGTGTGCGTCAGCAGCGACGGCACCGGAGGCGCCAAAGCCAAAGAATTCTACCCGCGAGGCGCGACAAATGGCCGAAATTGCCGCTTCAACTTGGATGGGATCGAGCTGGTCGCGCAGTTGCAGCAGGGTTTCTACGGTGGAATCGAAAATCTTGTGTGAAAAGGTGGTAACCGTATCGGCGCGGGTGACCGCCACGTGTACAAAGTTTGGTATCGAGGCCAGCTGTTGCGCCAAATTCAGCTTAAATTCCTGAAAGCCATTGCAACCGACGGCACGACAAAAGCGCACGACGGTGGGCTCACTCACTTTGGCAGCATTGGCGAGATCAACAATGCGCATATGAATGACATCGCGAGTATTTTCGAGCACATATTCGGCAACCTTGCGCTCGGATTTGCGCATGGTGGGAATGTTGTCGGTAATACTTTGTGTGACTTCAGAGGGTTTTAAGGTCAAGGCTCTGGCACTCGGTAGTGTTGTGCTACACGCTGATTTTGCCGATAAAGCACGTAAAAATCTGCAATTTGGGGCTAAAAGCGCTGATTTTATGGTTGATTATGATGCATATTCATCTTTTTTTGTAATTCCAGCCCACTTTTTGTAGTGAAATTACACACATTTCCGCCTGAAATTACAAGAATCTGTGTTTGAGTTTGTACAACTTACCGCAAACAAATCCTCTTAGGGTAAAAATAGCACTTGTTCTCTCAATAAAGAGCCGTCATTGAGACGCGGATAAATTTTAAAGCCTTGGTGAATTAATCCGAGTATCTATAAATCGCTCTGCTACAATGCCGCCCATGGACGTATCGCAATTATTAGATCAATTAAATAGCGCTCAGCGCGAGGCCGTAAGTGCTCCGGCTGGGCATCAACTTATTTTGGCGGGAGCTGGCTCGGGTAAAACCCGTGTGCTGGTGCATCGTATTGCTTGGCTGATTCAGGTTGAACAAGTGTCGCCGTTTTCGATTATGGCGGTGACCTTTACCAATAAGGCAGCGCGGGAAATGCGCGCGCGCGTTGAGCAGCTGCTGGGCGTGAATCCGCGCGGCTTATGGATTGGTACCTTCCACGGTCTTGCGCACAGACTTTTGCAAACTCATTGGCACGAAGCCAATCTGCCCCAAGCCTTTCAAATCCTCGACAGCGACGATCAGCTGCGTTTGATTAAGCGCGTTTATCAATCCTTAAATATTGATGATAAAAAATGGCCACCTCGTCAGGCGGCTTCCTACATCAACGGTCACAAAGACGAAGGTCGTCGCGCGGCGCATGTTATCGAAACCGCCGATCTGTACGAGCGCACCATGCTCAGCGTTTACCGTGAATACGAAGCGGCTTGTCAGCGCTCGGGTTTGGTGGATTTTGGCGAGTTACTGCTGCGTGCCCATGAGTTGTGGCTAAATAACCCCATTTTGCTGAAACATTATCAACAGCGCTTTCCGTTTATCTTGGTGGACGAATTCCAAGACACCAACACGGTTCAGTATGCGTGGCTGCGTGTGCTCGCTGGTGACAGTTCTTTTATTACTGCCGTTGGTGACGACGATCAGTCGATTTACGGCTGGCGTGGTGCAAAAATCGAAAACATTCAGCAGTTCGATGTCGATTTTCCCAACACTCATATCACGCGTTTGGAGCAAAACTACCGCTCTACCGGAACCATCTTGAAAGCCGCAAACGGTGTTATCGAACATAACTTTGGCCGTTTGGGTAAAACTCTGCGCACCGACGGCGAAGACGGTGATCCGATTTCGCTGTATGCCGGTTTTAACGAGCAAGACGAAGCGCGGTTTATTGTTGAGCAGATCAAGCGTTGGGTTGATCAAGGCAATCCTCGCGACAGCGTAGCAATCTTGTATCGCTCCAACGCGCAATCGCGAGTGCTTGAAGAAGTCTTGCTGCGTGAGTCTGTGCCCTACCGCATTTATGGCGGCCAACGCTTCTACGATCGCCTCGAAATTAAAAACGCTCTCGCCTATTTGCGCTTGTTACTGAATCGTCACGATGATGCGGCATTTGAGCGTGTCATCAACACGCCTACACGCGGTATTGGTGGTAAAACTATCGATGACATTCGCGAATTTGCTCGCAGTGAGGGCGCTTCGTTGTGGCAGGCCGCTGCAAAAATGTTGTCTAACAGCGTGTTTACCAATCGCGCCGGTACATCGGTTAAGAACTTTATGCATCTTGTCGATACGCTGGCGGGTTTTACCGACGACTTGGATCTGGCCGATTTGGCCGAAAAGGTCATCGATATCTCAGGCCTTGGGGCCTTTCATGCCAAAGAAAAAGGCGAGAAAGGCCAAGCTAGAAAAGAAAACTTGGACGAGTTTATCAGCGCTTGTCGGGGCTATGAGCCGTCGGGTGTGGCAGAAGGTGAAGAAGAACTCAGCGTGCTGGCAGACTTTTTAGCCTCGGCGGCGTTAGATGCCGGTGAAGAACAGGCCGACGAATTCGAAGAAGCCGTGCAGCTGATGACCTTGCACTCGGCCAAGGGTTTAGAATTCCCGCTGGTGTTTATGGCCGGTGTTGAAGAAAACCTCTTCCCGCACAAGATGTCGGTGGAAGATCCAACGCGTTTGGAAGAAGAGCGCCGTCTTGCCTACGTGGGCATCACTCGCGCCATGACCAAGTTGTTTCTCACCTACGCCGAATCACGGCGTATTCACGGTAAAGAAAGCTTCAATTCGGTATCGCGTTTCGTCAAAGAAATTCCCAGTGAATGCATTCAAGAGGTTCGTGTTAAATCGAGTGTGCAGCGTCCGGTGCAGTTTGACCGACAACCGGTGGGTCGCAGACGTTACAGTGACTCGCCGGAAGAAATGGGGTTTCATTTGGGGCAGCGTGTAACCCATCCTATTTTTGGCGATGGCGTTATCTTGCATGTAGAAGGCAGTGGGCCGAACAGCCGAGTGCAAATAAACTTTGATGACGCTGGTAACAAGTGGCTGGTGATGCAGTATGCCAAGCTTACGCCGCTGTAGATTGTTATCTCCCTTGAGGAAAAAGAATGTCTAAACCCAGAACGGTGCTGCCCATTGCGGTACTGGTTTTGACTCTGCTATTGGTGCTAGTAAGCACGGCGTTGGTTGCGCAGTACGTAAAACGCGGGTCAACCAAGGTCTACGCCAAATCTGAAACCGCAACCGGTGATCAATTGGTGTATCACTGGAGCATGGTAACCACTTGGCCCAAGAATTTTCCCGGATTGGGAACCGCCGCTAACGAGTTTGCCGAATCCATTACTGAAATGAGTGGCGGGCGCTTACAAATCAAAGTGTATGGTGCAGGCGAGCTTGTACCTGCATTGGGCGTGTTTGATGCGGTCTCTAATGGCACTGCGCAAATGGGCCACGGCGCGTCTTATTATTGGAAAGGCAAAATGCCAGCGTCGGTATTTTTTACGACCGTGCCCTTTGGCATGAATGCCCAAGAGATGAACGCGTGGATTACCGAAGGCGGTGGCTGGGAATTGTGGCGCGAGCTTTATGAACCGTTCAATCTGTTGCCTTTTCCGGCCGGAAATACCGGCGTGCAAATGGCGGGATGGTACAACAAAGAAATCAACACCATCGACGACATTAAAGGTTTGAAGATGCGTATTCCGGGCCTTGGTGGCGAGGTTTGGAATCGCGCCGGTGGTGTTGCGGTGACCATTCCCGGCGGTGAACTGTATACCTCGCTACAAACCGGCGTGATCGACGCGACCGAATGGGTTGGCCCTTACAACGATTTGGTGATGGGTTTTTATCAGGTCGCGAAATATTATTATTATCCGGGTTGGCACGAGCCGGGGCCAACGCTTGAGTTACTTGTCAATCGCGATGCATACGAGTCATTGCCCGAAGACTTGCAAAAGATGGTCTATCGCGCGGCGATTGTTTCTAATCAGCTAACCCTTGATCAGTACACCAGTCGCAACAATGCGGCATTAAAAGAATTGGTCGAAAAACACGGCGTGCAACTGCGCGAGCTGCCCAAAGATGTGCTCTTAGCGCTGCGCAAATCGGCGTTTGAGGTGTACGATGAGTTAGCGGCAAAAGATCCGCAGTTTGCCCGAGTGTACAAAGCTTACGAAGAGTTTCGACATCAAGCAGAGGCCTACCACGAAATCTCTGAGCAGGCGTGGTACAAAGCCCGAGAAAGTTTTCCAAAGGCGCAGTAGTCGCCTATTTATTGACGAGGATTAGCATGGAGCACGAAGAACAAGCCATCCAAAATATTTTGCAAGAATGGGCCACCTGTACGCGTTTGAGTATGGATGATCAGATTCTTAGGCATCATCGTGATGACTTGGTTATGTTCGATGTATTACCGCCGCTCAAGTACGAAGGCGTAGAGGCTTACCGTCAAAGTTGGGATGATTGGCATCTCGACAATCCGCAGTCGATGGTGTTTGATTTTATCGAGTTGAGCATCAAGGCGCGTGAACACATAGCCTATGCCTTTGGTATTATTCGTTGCGGTGGCGTTTTAGAAAACGGCCAAAGCTTTGAGAACCTGGTGCGAGCCACTTTCGCGTTGGAGAAAACCGACAACCGCTGGCAGGTCGTGCATCAGCACATGTCTATGCCGCTGGTTGGCCAGGGTTAAGCTTTGCTCAGCCATCAAAATCTGCGGTTACAACCAATTACTCAGACACTATTCAGCTGCTACTCTTTAAACTAACAGCAGCAAGTAAAAATCCAAAGAATTAAGATGATCGCCCAAAAGGTTAGTACTCATTTTATGAACGACAGTATACACATGCCGGATGCGAACCTGCCGGTAAAAGTTGAAGACAAAAAAGGTCGCGCGCGCAGTCTCGCCGAAGAGTTGGTCAACGCCATCAGTCATGGTGTTGGTGCCGTGGTAAGTGTATCGGCGGTGACGCTCTTGATTGTAATGGCAAGCATCGAAGCCGACGCTTGGACGATTGTGGCTGTATCCATCTACGGCGCGAGCCTGTTTTTGATGTTTTTGGCGTCCACCATGTACCACAGCATTCCCTTTGCTGGCCCGAAAAAGGTCCTGCGGCTGTTCGATCACAGCGCTATTTATCTGCTGATTGCCGGAACCTACACGCCATTTTTGGTGGTTAGTCTTGGCGGTGTATTGGGTTGGTCGTTTTTCATCGTGGTTTGGTCATTGGCCATTACTGGCATTACCTTAAAACTGGTGCGCCGTGGTCAGTACCACAAGATTCACGTCATCAATTACGTAGTAATGGGCTGGATTGGTATTATTGCCGCTCCGGTACTAATGGATAAGCTTTCGCCAATGACCATTGATCTGGTTTTGGCTGGGGGCATTGTTTATACCGTAGGTGTGATCTTTTATGCGCTCGATAGACTTCCCTTTGCGCATTCCATTTGGCATTTATTTGTGTTGGGCGGCAGTTGCTGCCATTACATAGCCATCTACAACGATATGATTTAAAAAAACGCCCTTCGGGGCGTTTTTGTGTCTGGCTTATATTTCTCGATTTTCTCGATAGGGCGATTTATTTGTCGATGGGACGAGTGCGACCGTTGGCATCTATGGCAACGAAGACAAACTCACCTTCGGTGACTTTCATCAACTCCAGAGATTGCGGCGCCTTTAACCAGACCTCTACCAATGCCTTAATGGAAGAGCGCCCTACTTCTAAGGTTTCTACGTAGCAGCGAATCTGCGATCCCACCGGTACCGGCCGCAAGAAGGCCATACTGCCTACGGCGACGGTGGTAACTCTTCCGCCAGCAATTTCTTGGGCAACCATGGAGCCGCCAATATCCATTTGCGACAGCAACCAACCAGCGTAGACATCGCCACTGGCGTTGGTGGAACCGGGCATGGCGACGGTTTGTAAAGCTAGCTCACCGTTAGGTAACGGTGTTTCGTCGAGTTCATTATAAGAATGGCTCATGGGTATCTCTAATTATTGTTTATTGATTATTGAAGACGAAACAAGTGTCAGCATAAATACTGCCACATTATCGCCGACTTCCTTGTTGTGATGTTCACTCCTTTGAATACTCAGTGGCTAAGGCTCAATTGCGGTAGAGCCTGTATGGGCCAGGTGACAATGTTAGGCCAAATACTAAGCACCAAAAGCAACAACAATTGGATCACAATGAAGGGTACCACTCCAGAATAGATGTCGGAGGTATTTACAGAATTGGGTGCTACGCCACGTAAATAAAACAGTGCGAAACCAAACGGTGGCGTTAAAAACGAAGTCTGTAAATTGATAGCGATCATAATGCCAAGCCACACTGGATCTGCGCCAAGGGTAATTAACACCGGCGCTACCAGTGGCACCACCACAAAGGTGATCTCAATAAAGTCTAAGATAAAGCCCAATAAGAAAATCACCAGCATTACGATCAAAGTGGCAGCAAATAACCCACCGGGTAGTTGACTAAAGCCGTGATTGATCAGCTCTTCGCCGCCAAATCCACGAAACACCAGTGAGAAAATTGACGCGCCCAGCAAAATCGTAAAAACCATGGTAGTTACGCGCGTGGTCGCAAGGCCGATCTCTTTTACGGTCGCAAGATTCAGTTGGCGCTTGGCAAGGGCCAATATCACCGAGCCCAACGCGCCTATTCCGGCGGCTTCGGTGGGAGTGGCTGCACCAAAAATGATCGAACCAAGCACAATGCTGATTAATAAAATTGGTGGGATTAACGCGAACCACAAACTGATGTCTGGCTCGTCTTCTGAGTTTTTTATTGCCGGTTGCTTAGTTTTGCGGCCAGCCCAAAGTACGTAAATACCGTAGGCGAAAACCAACATAAGTCCGGGGATAACGGCGCCGATAAACAAATCGCCTACCGATACCGGGGTTGGGTTAAATACGCCATTATTAATTTGCGCTTGCTGATTGGCGGTAGAGAGAATATCGCCAAGTAATACTAAGGCAATGGACGGTGGAATGATTTGCCCCAAAGTACCGGTCGCACAGATGGTGCCGGTTGCCAAGCTCTTGCTGTAACCCTGCTTGAGCATCGTCGGTAACGACATCAAACCCATGGTCACTACGGTGGCACCAACGATACCCGTGGATGCCGCCAATAGCGCACCAACGGCGACAACCGATAAACCCAGTCCCGCCGGTAGAAAACCCAATAATCGCGCCATGCTTTTTAGCAAGTCTTCGGCGATGCGGCTTTTTTCAAGCACGATGCCCATAAAGATGAACAGCGGTACCGCGACGAGGGTTGAATTACTCATGGTGCCAAAAAAACGATCGGGAATAGCGGCCAAGAGACTTGGCTCAAAAACGCCGAAAACAATACCAAAACCGGCGAAAATCAGCGAAGCGCCCGCTAAGGTAAAGGCAACAGGATAGCCAAGCATCAGTGCCAAGCAGACGCAAACAAATAGCAAAATGGGAATAAATTCAATCAACGGCGAGCTAACCTAAAATTGCGCAAATGGAAGTTGTGTAAGATTCGTTGTGCTTTGGGCGGCTATTTTCCACGGATGCGCTCGATTGGACGATCAATAATTGTCAGCGCGTTTGCTAAGACCTCGGCCAGGCATTGCAATAACAACAGTGATGCCGACAACACAATCAAGCTCTTTAATAAGAATAAAGCCGGTATTCCGTCGGGTTCGATAGAGGTCTCTTTGATGGCCCAACTGCGTGCGGCGTAGTCCCAACCGTAAATAATCATCACCAAAACTAATGGCAGTAAAAAGACCAGAGCGCCCAGTGCGTTGATCCAGGCTTGCGTGTTTGGACTAAAGCGGCGGTAAAAGATATCTACTCGAACGTGAGAGTCGGTTTTTAGCGCATAGGCGATAGCCAGCATAAAAAGACTGGCGTGTAGATAAGTTACCGATTCTTGCAAGGCCACCGAGCCGACTCCAAATCCATAGCGCATGACAACGATAGCCACGGTAATAATCACCATAAATGGAATGGCGAAAGAACAAATCAGGCCAGTGAGTTTTGCAATCTGATCAAGCCAGTGGATGGCGTATTTCATGAGTTCTCAAATCTTTTGCGTACGGAGAATAATCGTGGAGAAAGTTCGTTAATTTATTGTAATTATTCTAAGTAATTAATAAGAAAAAGCCGTTGTTCTTAAACCTGAAAAACCGGTTCTGACAAAAAAATATACGAATAAACAGATTAATTGCTAGACACCAGTCTTATATTCATTTTTCCCTATACGTGCAAAAATTTTTATAAATAAAATGAAAATATGTCGTCGTTTAAACAAAATTGTCGCATACAGTCGTTAGACTGTGGCGCTAGCTCTATCTTATCAGCAACAAATACTCGAATTTGGTCTAAATTTATTTTTTTTTACACGAAAAATCGACCTAATTTGCCCGCTGTAATATTTCTTACACATTTTTGAAATAAATTTGCCACGGAATTTTATGCGCTGCTGAACTTTCAAAGCGGCTGCTGTGAAGTGTTATCTCTAGGAGTTACCTGTGAAAAAAGTACTGCTTTCAACCCTACTGCTAGCGACATGCTCTGGCGTGGCAAATACTGCGCTAGCAGCGCGTGATTATATTGAGATTGTTGGTTCGTCGACTGTTTATCCGTTCTCGACCGTAGTTGCCGAGCGATTCGGTCGTGCAACCAGCTTTAAAACCCCAAAAATTGAAGCTACTGGTTCCGGCGGCGGCTTAAAATTGTTCTGTCAGGGCGTGGGTGTTAACTACCCAGACATCGCCAATGCTTCGCGCAAAATAAAAGACAGCGAATTCAAGCAATGCCAAGCTAATGGTGTTAAAGACATCGTTGAAGTCTTGATTGGTTATGATGGCATTGTGCTTGGCAATTCTGCCGAAGCCGAGCCGCTAAACATCACTCGCAAGCAATTGTTCTTGGCGTTGGCGAAAAAAACCCCCGACGAAGCCAATCCTGGTAAGTTAATCGATAACCCTTATGTTAACTGGAGCGATATCGACGCTAAGTTGCCTGAGTCTAAAATTGAAGTTTTAGGCCCACCGCCAACTTCAGGTACTCGCGACGCGTTTGTTGAGTTGGTTATGGAAGCCGGTTGTTCAAGCTACAGCTGGATTAAAGATCTTGAGAAAACTCACAAAGATCAATTCAAATCGATTTGTCACACAGTGCGTGAAGACGGTTCTTATATTGAGGCCGGTGAGAACGATAACCTTATTGTTCAAAAGTTAGACGCAAATAAATCCGCCTACGGTATTTTTGGTTTTAGCTTCCTAGATCAAAACGCCGACATTATTCACGGTGCGTTTATCGACGGTTCACAACCCACTTTTGATGCTATTGCTGAAGGTACCTACCCAGTTTCGCGCCCGCTTTATTTCTACGTGAAAAAAGAGCACATCAACTTTATTCCAGGTATTGCTGAGTATTTAAGTGAGTTCACCAGCAGCAAGGCATGGGGTGAAGAAGGTTATTTAGCCGAAAAAGGCATGATTCCGCTCAGCGAAGAAGAGCGTAAATCCATTAAGGCTCGGGTAGAAAATCTAGAAAGCTTGGCGATGTAATCTAAGCTTGGGTATCGGCTAGATAATAGCCGGCACTGGTTTAGAACAGATAAAGCCCAGCGCTAAGGCCTGGGCTTTATTTTTGTTTTGCGCCATTTTTCTTTATAGTCGCGCCTGGTTTTTACGGTGCGCCTTTAAACAAGAGTAATTGGCTGAGAAAATCGGTGAAATAAAGCAATTATTTCGCAAAATTAAGCCACTATCGAACACGTTGTTCAGTTTATATCTCAAGGAAGAATGCAACCAATAACACAAGTTGCATCCTAAATTGCCGCTGAATTTTAGGTGATACCGCCACATTTGTGACGATAAGAAAGACGTTGTCTAGTTGAGGACGCATGAGTTTATCCACGCTTATTTTGGTTCTAGCGATTTTGTGCTTTGGGGTGTTTGTAGTATCCCGGCAAAGATCACTGAGCTTAGCCCGAGCTATTGGCGGTCAGGCCCAGCTGAATTCTCTACCGATGTACTACGGAATGATGGCAGCAATTTGGTGTTTATTTCCGGCGTTATTGGTGATTTTTGTTTGGACGATTTTCGACGGTTACTTGATCGAAACCATGGTGATTCAATCACTGCCAGAGTCTGAGCGACAAATTTCAGCGGCCGAACTCGGCCTTTTGATCAACTCCGTTGAGAATCTGGCTTCCAACCCATCGGCCCTTACGGGCAATGAAACACCGGTGATGATTGACGCGGCGAATCGTTTAGCGGATTTAAACCGCATCAGTGATTGGTCAAAGGCCGTTGTGGTGTTGTTGGTTGCCATGATTTTTGGCGCCGGTGCTTGGTTGAAGGTCCACCCCGAGCTGCGCGCCCGTAATTTCGTTGAAAAGATTTTCCGCAGCCTCTTATTGGCGTCTTCAAGTCTCGCAATTTTAGTGACCGTAGGCATTGTGCTGTCGGTGTTATTCGAGAGTTTACGCTTCTTCCAAGTTATTCCTGTCACCGACTTTGTCTTTGGCCTGCACTGGAGCCCACAAACGGCGATCCACGCCGACCAAGTGGGTGGCTCTGGTTCTTTTGGTGCTGTGCCTTTATTTGCCGGTACCTTGTTAATTTCCGCCATTGCTATGTTGGTTGCGGTGCCATCGGGTTTGATGGCAGCAATTTATTTATCGGAATACGCCGACCGCCGCGTGCGCGCCATTATCAAACCCGTTCTTGAGGTTTTAGCCGGTATTCCAACGGTTGTGTACGGCTTTTTTGCCGCCTTAACCGTAGCGCCTGCGCTGCGTGATTTTTTAGAAAGTATCGGTATTGCTGGTGCTTCATCCGAAAGCGCGTTGGCTGCGGGTGCGGTGATGGGGGTGATGATCATTCCGATGGTGTCTTCGTTATCGGACGATGTGATCAACGCGGTACCCAATTCGCTGCGCGATGGTTCCTATGGTCTTGGCGCAACCAAGTCTGAAACCATCAAGAAGGTCGTTATTCCCGCAGCATTGCCCGGCATTGTTGGCGGCATCTTACTGGCGGTGAGCCGCGCCATCGGTGAAACCATGATCGTGGTGATGGCGGCGGGACTTGCTGCAAATCTGACCGCTAACCCGCTAGAGTCGGTTACCACTGTTACCGTGCAAATCGTAACCTTGTTGGTGGGCGATCAAGAGTTTGATAGCCCTAAAACCTTGGCGGCGTTTGCACTGGGTTTGGTGTTGTTCTTGGTGACCTTAACTCTGAACTTTATCGCCTTACACGTTGTGAAAAAATATCGAGAGCAATATGAGTAAGTCTACTTCCAGCACCATCGAGCTGGTCAATAAGAACCTCAAAAAACGTTATCGCGCAGAAAAACGCTTTCGAGCCTACGGCATATTGTCTATTGGCTTTGGTTTGTTGTGCTTAGTGGTTTTGTTTACCGACATCATTGGTAAAGGTCATGGGGCTTTTACCGCGCACTACGTGCAAATTGAAGTAACTCTAAATGCGAGTACTCTCGACATTCGCGATGCTACCGATCCAGAGCAGCTGGCCCTTGCCGATTATCAAGGCGTGGTCAAAGAGGCTTTGAGAACACGTTTCCCCGAGGTTACCGGTCGTTCCGATCGCCGCTCTTTGTACGCTTTGGTTAGTAACAGTGCTGGATTTGCCGTACAAGATATTCTCAAAGCCGATCCGACCAAGCTCGGCAGTACCGTTAGTTTGTGGGTGCTGGTGGATGACGACGTCGATACCTACGCGAAAAGCCGTGATGATGCTGAGCCATTTATTGGTCGCTTGAGTGAGAAACAAATTGAGTGGGTTGAGACCCTTATAGCCTCTGGCGAAATCAAATCGCGCTTCAACCGCATACTGTTTACCAACGGTGATTCACGCGAGCCAGAAATGGCCGGCATTCGCGGTGCTCTGTTGGGTTCACTGTATACCTTATTGGTAACTCTAGTGTTGTCGTTCCCCATTGGTGTTGCCGCAGCCATGTATCTTGAAGAGTACGCGCCTAAAAATCGCTTTACCGATTTTATCGAAGTGAACATCAACAACCTGGCGGCTGTACCATCGATTATTTTCGGCTTGCTGGGTTTGGCGATTTTCATCAATTTCTTTGAGATGCCGCGCTCCTTGCCCTTGGTGGGTGGTTTGGTGTTAACGCTGATGACCTTGCCGACCATTATTATTTCCAGCCGAGCTGCCATTAAGTCGGTACCGCCCTCGATTCGCCAAGCGGCCTACGGTCTTGGCGCGTCAAAAATGCAGGTGATTTTGCATCACGTATTGCCCTTGGCTATGCCCGGCATGCTTACCGGCGCCATCATTGGTATGGCGCAAGCCTTGGGTGAAACCGCACCGCTGTTAATGATTGGTATGGTCGCATTTATCGTCGATTTACCAGGCTCAATTACCGATCCGGCAACGGTACTGCCGGTACAAATTTATCTTTGGTCAGACAGCCCAGAGCGCGCCTTTACGGAGCGAACTTCCGGCGCCATTATGGTGTTGTTAGGCTTTTTGATTTTAATGAACACCGTAGCGGTGTTGTTACGACGCAAGCTTGAGCGTCGTTGGTAATACATTCGTCTAAAACCGAGCGCAGCATTGCAGTCTCGGCAATAAGATTTAAAAAGGTTAACGGAACATGACAACAACCTCTGGAATTCAAGACGTACCGGTTAATGGTACCGTGGGCGAACCTTTTGTAGACTCGGCGAAGCTGAGCATGCGCAACGTCAATGTGTTTTACGGCGAAAAACAAGCGATTTTTGACGTCAGCCTCGATATTGGCTCCAACGAAGTTATCGCCATGATTGGTCCCTCGGGTTGTGGCAAGTCGACATTTTTAAGATGTTTAAACCGCATGAACGACACAATCGAAGGTTGTCGAGTTGTAGGCAGTCTAAACTTAGAGGGTGAGGATATTTACGGTGCGAAATTGGATGTGGTACCGTTAAGAGCGCGCGTCGGTATTGTGTTCCAAAAACCCAACCCATTTCCAAAGTCGATCTACGAAAACGTCGCTTACGGAGCTAAGATTCACGGCCTAGTGTCTAAGCGCACCGAGCTCGATGAAATTGTTGAAACCAGTTTACAAAAAGCTGGCCTTTGGAACGAAGTAAAAGATCGACTCGATGCTCCGGGAACAGGACTTTCTGGAGGTCAGCAACAGCGTTTGTGTATCGCGCGAACAATCGCGGTGAGTCCCGAAGTTATTCTTATGGACGAACCCTGCTCTGCGCTTGATCCAATCGCTACGGCAAAAATTGAAGAACTCATTGCGGAACTGAGCGAAAACTACACCATTGCCATCGTAACCCACTCCATGCAGCAAGCGGCGCGGGTTTCGAATCGAACGGCGTACTTTCACCTTGGTAAGCTTATTGAAGTGAATGAGACAGAAAAAGTATTTACTAACCCAGACCATCAGCTGACCGAAGCTTACATTACCGGTCGTTTTGGTTAACTTACGGAGCTACCTCCATGGATAAGCTACATCTCGACCAGCATATTTCTCGTCAGTACAACTCAGATCTTGAGGACCTGCGTACCGAGTTATTGGAAATGGGCGGGATAGTACAAGAGCAGGTTCGCGATGGTATTTCTTCCATCAGCAATGCCGATTCGGATTTGGCGCGTAAGGTTATTACCGTTGAAGACGAAGTTGACGCCCGCGAAATGGCTCTCGACGAACATTGCACGCTCGTATTGGCGCGACGTCAGCCTGCCGCTTCTGATTTACGCATGGTTTTGGCGGTTTCCAAAATCACTCGTGACCTTGAACGTATGGGCGATGAAGCCGAAAAAGTTGCCCAAATGGCACTTGCTTTGGTTGAAGAAGGTCAACGTTCTCAAGGTTATGTTGAGCTGCGCCATATTGCTCATGGCGTACTGCACATGGTTGATGAAATGCTTAACGCATTTGCGCGTTTTGACGTTGATGCAGCTCTTGCGGTTGTGCGCGAAGACAACGATGTTGATCGTGAGTACAAGTCAGCAATGCGTGAGCTAATGACCTGCATGATGGAAGATCCGCATTCTATCAATCGTATTTTAAACGTTATGTGGGCGTTGCGTTCACTTGAGCGCATTGGCGATCACGCCAGAAATATCGCCGAGCACATTATTTATTTAGTGAAAGGTTTGGATGTTCGACACACCAGCGTTTCTGAGATGGAACGTCAGGTCAGCAGTCGCTCTAAATAAATTCTCAAATCGAGCGCAAAAGCTCTTCTTTGATACCGGCGGGCATTCCCCAAGAGTACTTGCCGGTAAGCTCCTCACAAAAAAGCTTCCATTGGTCTTTTTGATTCAATTTACCTTTGTACTGCTCTAGCAGACGGTAAATTTCGTCTACATTGTGGTATTGCGGCCACAGTTTGCGCGCTTTATCGAAAGCAGTAATGGCGGAATCTATATCTCTATTTAGTAGGGCGTCAAAGCCACGTTTTTCTTCAATTTGGGCTTGGTTGTGTTGATCGATCTTATCGAATTTCTCAGGCTCGGTAGTCTGGCTGCGCATGGCGGTAAGGTCAGAATTCACATTAACACTGATCTTATCGAGCTCTTGGGTCAGCCAATCGATGTTAGCTTCTTGAAGCTGGGGCTGGCGAACCAACAACTCGCGTTTTAAATCGGAAATTTGTTGTTCGTGCACGTGTGAAAAGTTGTTGATCTGCTGGCCAATTTGCACACCAAACACATCAATTTCTCGCGACGACAAGATGCTTAAAACCCTATCGCCATACACCAAAAAGAACACCAGCGTCACAATCGGCCAAATTGAGGTTTTCAGAAAATCCAAGATCAGTCGGGCGACTTCCACGCAGTTATTCTTCTCGGTGATTGATTGCATTAATCTGGCGTAGCGGTACTCGATTTATTCTTGATCAGCTGATGGATAAAGTCGAGTTTTTTAAAGACCGATTGGTTTAGTACAAAGGGGTAAACATCCGACTGCCCTAGGCTGCGGTTCAAAGAATTTACCGCAAGAGTAATGGGAATGTAGTTGTCATAGAGCTCTTGGAAGTTTTCACTGCTATAGGCATCGGCAGAGGCGCCATCGCGCAAAGAATAGGTGGTCTTTGGCAATTCGGCATTATTAGGTCGTATCTGTATGCCAAAATGCAGAGCTGTGTCTACCGTATCAATTAAATGAAAATAATGCGCCCAGGTTTCTGCCCAATCTTCCCATGGGTGCGAAGACGCGTACTCAGAAATAAAATCCATACGCCAATTTGGATTGGGGTTTTGATAGTGGCTTGCCAAAGCTTGTTGATAGTCTTGTCTGTCATCGCCGAAAAGCTTGCGAAATTCCTGCAACCAATGAGCGTCGTTTGCGACCAAATGATCCCAATAATAGTGACCGATTTCATGGCGAAAGTGGCCCAGCAGCGTACGATACTTTTCACCCAAGTCGATGCGAGTTTGCTCTCTTTCGCTGGGATTTGCCTCGTCGGTTGTAATCGTAATTTGGCCTTGGGAGTGGCCTATGGTATTGGTCGCATTTTGGGGAATATTTTGTTGCTGGTCGATAAAGTCAAAGCGTAAGCCTTGTTGTTGGCCGTCTTTTTTAGCCACCACCGGAAGACCAAAGCGAATCAAACTGTACATCAACCGTTTTTTGGCCTGTTCCAATTCGGCCCACTGGACACTGGCGTCAGCGTCACCGGTGTTTGGAACGTATCGATTTAGCGCGCAGGCCCGACAATACAAATCTGTGTCTAAACTGGCTTTGGGTAAAAGCCAGTTGCAAACGTGTAACGCACGGTTTGCACAAGCGCGATAGGGGTTGGATTTTTTATCCAGCAGCGTTTGTGTTTCGTGAACTCGGGTCAGACTAATCATCTGTAATTGGTCACTGTCAAAACCCAATGCCGCACCACAAGATTCGCATTGGCTATTATCAAAGAAGACGGCTTGATTACAGTGTTGGCAAATAAACGTATTCATAAAGAAATGAGGTAGTTGATTGTGAGCTGTTTACCTGATGAAGAAATTCTGTGCCCCTATTGCGGGGAGCCACAGACGGTTACCGTCGACTTCAGTGAAGGCGACTGCGATTACATTGAAGATTGTCAGATTTGCTGCCGTCCGATCGATTTTCATTTAGTGGTCGACGATGACGGTGGTTATCAGCTGCAAATTAAATCTGAAAATGAAAGCGGTTTCTAAATTAGACAGGCATAAAACCATAAATAATATACTGCTATGATGAATGTGAATATTCATTAATGAAACATTTTTTAACATAAAAATAACTAAAAACGCCTAAAAAAAAGATTGTGATTTCCACTAATTAATTTATTATTCGCGCTCTTCTTGATGATAGCCAATCCAAGTACAGCGCTCCTAGAAATAGGACTGATAGCGACAAGGCAGAAGAGCAACTATCCAAGAGTGAATTAATTGTTGTCGGCGTTGCTGATGACACTTTTTTTGCCTTTTTATTTGCTTTTTGCCCTTGCACTTGGTTTGCGCACATCCATATTCTGGTTCCTACCTTAATATTGTGACGTCCTGCCGATAGCATTTCTATTGCAAAAAGCGCTAATGCATTTTGAGGATGGCCATGTCACTTTGTTCTGTTGATTCAAACGTTGAGTATTCAAAAATTCCTGCATTCGCCCAAACTCAAAAAGGCGAAATCAAGGGTTTGTCTGACGCTGATATTCCACAATTAGTTGCCGAGCACGGTTCGCCTTTGTTGGTTTTAGACTGTGACTCAGTTCGTACGCAATACGAAGCATTAAGCAAAGCATTACCAAATGTAACCTTGCACTATGCATTAAAACCATTACCTCACCCAGCAGTTGTTGCGACGCTTCGCGACATCGGTGCTAGCTTTGATTTAGCGACCAACGGTGAAGTTGAATTGGTTGAAGGTTTAGGCATTGATCCAGAAAAATGCATCCACACTCACCCAATTAAACGTGATGGCGACATCCGGCGGGCCTTAGAATATGGCTGCTACGTGTTTGTGGTCGATAATCTAAACGAGCTTGAAAAATTTATCGCTTACCGCGATCAAGCAGAAATTTTAATTCGTTTGAGTTTCAGAAATCCAAATGCTTACTCAGATTTATCGAAAAAATTTGGTTGTTCTCCAACACAAGCGATCGATTTATTAGTAAAAGCGCAAGAGTTTGGTATTCGTGTGAAAGGTTTGTCTTTCCACGTTGGTTCACAAACTCTAGATTCGCAAAAATACGTTGATGCAATTTTAGAAAGCGCGCGCGTAATTCGCAAAGCGGCAAAAATGGGTTTGCCAGCGCTTTCTACTTTGGATATTGGCGGTGGTTTCCCAGTACCTTACAACGAATCTGTGCCAGCAATTGATGACTTCTGTGCACCTATTCGCGAAGCTTTAGATGTATTGCCAGACACTGTTCAAGTCATTGCAGAACCTGGACGTTTTATTGTTGCTGGTGCAATGACTGGTGTTGCCTCTGTAATGGGTAAAGCATTACGCGATGGCAAAATGTGGTACTACTTGGACGATGGTCTTTACGGCTCGTTCAGTGGTATTACCTTCGATCACGGTGACTACCCAATTTCTGCACCTTTTAACCAAGGTCAAGAAGAAGTATGTGTATTGGCAGGCCCAACTTGCGACAGCATTGATGTTATTTCTGAAAACATCAGCTTGCCAGAATTGAACAACGGTGACTTTATTGTTAGCCGCATGATGGGTGCTTACACCTCAGCTACGGCAACAGAATTTAACTTCTTCCCGAAAGCAAAAATTCACGTTATGAATGAATTTGCGGTTGCTGAAGAATCTGTAAAAATGACAAAAAGACACCGTGCTTAAGATTTACCGCTAAATAGCAGTTATTAATTTCCAGTCATATAAGTGACGGCTTTTGGGGCTCCTAAAATAGGAGCCCTTTTTTATGCGCCCTGAAAAGTTAAACTGCCAACCGTTTAGCTCGCCTTGTTTAAAAACACCCCCGCAAACCATTTTATTATTGAAAGAGTTTTACGAGAAAATTCCGATGTATTTGAAATATTCGATAAGGCTTAATACGGCTGCCTCTATCGATGATGCACGCTAGCGAAATGGTTAAACAATTCAAAATGGTATTTTTTATAGGAAACTCTGATTAACCTAGAGTTTCTCGCGACACAAGGATGTGTCGCCAATTTCAAGAACGGTAAGTGGTTGAAATTGTGAAGAAATTGGAAATCGCATTTTCAATTTCTGTCCTCTGATTAAATCATGGATGAGTTAATCAGAGGTTCCTATATTGTATTCATCGGTGAATTGCAGAGAGCTGTGCAATGGTTCTGAAAGATAATTTTGTACAAATAATTCATTAAACAAATTATTCGATATCGAAAAAAATTAAACATGCGAATGCACGGTGGAAAATGTTTACGGTTTTTATTGAGAAGTATTAAGGTGGGAAGTGTTAAAGCCGTAAAACAGACTATTAAGAACTGTTTTACGGTTGATGTTTCATACAAATTGCATGAAGTTACAGGCGGGTGTACTTACCGATGATATTTACCGGCCTAGGCAAATACCTTGCGAATTTCGTTCACTAATAATTGGCCAACATTTTGTAAATGAGAAGTGTGGTGGTCAACTTCTTCTAAATACATTTCTAGGTGATCAATCGCCTCGTGTTGTTCTTGCTGTTCTAACTGCTCCAGCTTTTGGTTTAATTCCTTTAACGTTGCTTCAAGGTTTTGAATTCTTTCTTGCAGCTCTTGCTTTTGCGATTGTATAGAGTCCATTGCATCGACCTTTATTTTGTTTATCCGCCAACAAGTTTGCTGCCAATAATTAAAATTGCCGGAATAACTATAAATACTGTCAAAATGTAAACAGCGATATACAGTCTATTTTTTACGGCCAAGGCAGCAAGCCAGTTAGCACAGTTTAACGGTACTTCGCGCAGCATAGGTATGCCGTAGATCAGAACTACGCCGATTAAATTGTAAAACAAGTGCACAAGCGCGATTTCCATCGCAAAAACAGCATTAGCACCGGTCACTGCGGTAGCCGCTAATAAACCGGTAATACAGGTTCCAATATTTGCCCCAAGAGTAAAAGGATAAATCTGACGTAAAGAAAACACGCCAGAACCGGCCAGAGGGACGATAAGGCTGGTGGTTGTAGAAGAAGACTGAACCAACACTGTCATTAATGTGCCCGAAAAAATTCCGGTTACTGGGCCGCGACCAACGGCGGAGTGCAACACTTCTTTAGCGCGACCAACCATCAATACTTTCAGTAATTTTCCAATGTAGGTAATTGACGCAAAAATCAAGACCACACCAAGAATAATCGTGATCACACCGGCAAAAGTTGATGATAGAGGTGAAAGAATATCTTTAAGCAGATGAACCGGTGGCCCGACCAGCATTTTCATAAAATTAAGGCCGCTCATTGATACCGATTCGCTACCCACTAACATTTTGGCAAAAAAAGCACCTATGTGATCTAAAAGACCAAACATGATTTCAAGCGGTAAAAAAATCAGCACGCACAAAACATTAAAGAAGTCGTGCACGGTTGCAGCTGCAAAGGCGCGTCGGAACTCTTCACCTTGTTTGATGTGGCCAAGGCTGACAATAGTATTGGTGATAGTTGTGCCGATGTTGGCGCCCATTACCATAGGAATGGCGACGCTGACGGGCATGCCACCGGCAACCAAACCCACAATAATGGATGTTACGGTACTGGACGACTGAATTAACGCGGTAGTGATCGTACCGATAACCAAGCCAGTGATTGGGTTGCTGGCGAATTCAAATAATTCTTTTGCACTGGTACCGGCTGCTTGCTTAAAACCGCCACCAATTAATGAAACTGCGACTAACAATAAGTAAACGAGAGCTGCCACCAACAACCAGTTTTGCCAGTTACGTTGGGTATACTCAGTTTGGGGTAATGACGTGGCGGAGGTATTGATTGTCATAAAATGAGATCTTTTTGAGAGATTTACGAAGTAAAACGCCTACCTCCGCTATTTTGTGTCGTTTTTGTGACAGATTTATGACGAGACTCAAAAGAAACGGGAGAATCTGTAAATTTTTCTCCAATATCGATCTTTTATTGTTTATGAGTACCAAAGTGGTGCGTTTTCTTTCAAAGTTGAGTTTTCCAGTAAACTTTATTTTACAAAATGAGCGGTAAAAACTGCCGTAAAAGTACGGCAGGGTTAGTTTTTGGTTTGCTAAATAACATAAATGATATGTTTTACTGCCCGAAGATTTCAGACCGTAAAAAAGATTTTGGCGAGGAGTCATCGAATTTCTGTGTTGCACTTTGGTGCAAAAAATCTCGAACTGAGCTGTGCTACCCAGTGCTCGCAATTGTGCTCTTGAGCTCTGAATATATACCGAGGGCGCAACTGAGGTTTAAAAAAGTAACTCCGCCCAAGGTGAGCAGAGTTACCGGTGACCGTTAAAAATGAACGCAGAAATTTGCCGAAAAGTAAGACTAATTTCCGAGTTGTTCTAGCTGACGAGTGGCTGCTTGTCCTAACTCTCCGCCAACCTGCTGAACCGCAGTAAAGTTTTGGCGAGCTTCGACAATGTTACCTAAATTGGCGTTGCTCAGACCTAAGTAATAGGTCGCGTAAGCCGTTGGCAACCATTGATTACTTTGTAGCAGGTCAGACCGGGCCGCGGCGTATTCTTTTTGATCAACAGAAATAATGCCTCGGTACAGATAGGGCGCAAAGTATTCGTTATTTAAACTAATCGCTTTATTAAACGATGTTTTCGCTGCGGCTTCGTTTTTCAATTCGGTTTGTAACTGGCCTTTGGTTGTCCAGAACAAAGCTTCTTTAGGTTGTTTCGCAATGGCTTGTTCAACTTTTGCTAAGGCGCCTTGATAATCTTTAGCGCCCGCGAGTTTTAATGCCTCGGTGTGTAAATCGTAGGCGGGTTTATCTTTACGAATTTGGGCCATAGCGCGATCAAAGGCTGCTTTGTTGCGGGTACCGTCAGACATGCTACGTGCCTTTTCTAAGTTAGCGGCAACACGCTTTTGTGACGGTGGGTGACTTTGAAAAAAAGCTTGTAAGGCGCTGGTGTTTTGACCTTCTGAGAGCTTCACAAAGGTCTGTTGCAATTCAACCGCACCCATCGGCTCGTATCCAACACGCCCCATGTAATCCATGCCATAGCGGTCGGCTTCGAGCTCTTGGCCTTGGCCATATTGGGCCGTAAAAGCCGATGCACCCAAAGCCACGCCTTGCTGAGTTAAGGCGCCATAACCATAGCTCTCACCTACTGCCTGAATTAAAGAACCTAAACCACCGAGAATGGTTGATTGGCTTTGCTGAGTGGCACCGTGTCTGGCTGCGGCGTGAACAATTTCGTGGCCCAAAACCGCTGCGAGCTGCGACTCATCTTCTAATTCGTAAAGCAGGCCACGGTTGATAGCAATCTTGCCACCCGGCAACGCCCAAGCGTTTGGCACATCGTTATTTAACACTACGAATTCGTAAGGCAAGTCTGGTCGATCACTAACGCGCGCCAGTTTTTGACCCACCGAAGAAATATACGCGTTGAGATTTGGGTCAACGGTGTATTCGCCACCCTGGCTTTGTTGGCTGGGAACATACTGTTGCTCGCCGATGGCAATCTCATCAGCACGAGACAACAAACTAAATTGGCTTTGTCCTGTGACAGGGTTCGTGGTACAGCCATGCAGTGCTGGCAACACCGCTATCATACCAATAGCAATACGTTTGGATAATTTCACAAGAACTTCCTCTTACTATGAATTTACGCACTGAATAATATATTGAGTAATAAAATCGGCTTAAGCTGCCGTTTAATCCATTCGGGTTGCACCTATCGACTGCAAAATAGGTCGTTTGTGCCCTGCACCCGGAGTGCCGTTATAATAACGCCAAACACCGTCTATAACCCAAGATAACGAAACATTGGCCAAATAAAATGCAAGCTCTGCAAGTAATAGAAATGTACGCCGGAACACGTCCCGACGGCGAAACCGTGGTTGAAAAGCTGCGTGTAACCATTAACGATGACGACAGCTGCCAACTAGTGACATCGCCTGCGTTTGTGCAAGGGCTGGCTAGAGGCGACACCATCAAACGCGATGGCGACTCTTTTGAGCTGGTCAAGCGCTCGGGCAATTTATGCATTCGTGTTTATGCTGAAAATGCCGAACGATTTGCCGAAGAATTAACCTCTGGTATCGAGAAGCTCGGTGGTGAACTGGATATCGAGTCACCACGACTGTTGGTGTACAGCATTCACGTGTCTTGTGGCTTTAATGCCATAGAAGACATACTGAATAAATACATTGGCGAGCATTCCGGTAGTGTTTGGCGTTACGGCAATGTCTACAGTCCAGAAGATGGCACAACGCCACTCAATTGGTGGAATGAAATTTTAAAGCCGGAGTAAATCCGCTTTATTTTGCAACAAACAAGACAATGGCTTTGATATGTTAATGGTAATTTCGCCAGCAAAAACGCTGGACTATGAAACCGCACCGGTCACCAAAACGGCAACCCAACCGAGTTTTCTTGATGACAGCGAAGTGTTAATCGAAGACCTCCGTAAACTTGCGCCTCAAGATATTTCAAACTTAATGAGCATTAGCGACAAGCTAGGCGTTTTAAACTTTGATCGCTTTCAAGCGTGGTCGCAGCCTTTCGATAAAACCAACGCCAAACAGGCCGTGCTGGCGTTTAAAGGCGATGTATACACAGGCTTAGAAGCCGAAACCTTTGGTAAAGAAGAATTTAGTTTTGCGCAAAAACATCTGCGAATCTTATCGGGCTTATACGGTGTATTGCGCCCACTCGATTTAATGCAAGCCTACCGACTTGAAATGGGCACCAAATTCGAAAACCAACGCGGCAAAAACCTCTACGAATTTTGGGGCGATAAAGTCACCGAGGCGCTTAACGAACAACTGAAAACCCTTAAAAGCCAAACACTGGTTAACCTCGCCTCTAACGAATACTTTAAAGTAGTCAATAAAAAAGTGCTGAATGCCGACATTATTACCCCAACCTTTAAAGACTTAAAAAATGGCGAGTATAAAATTATCAGCTTTTACGCCAAAAAAGCTCGTGGCTTAATGAGCGCTTGGGCCATACGCCACAGCATTACCCAAGCACAAGATTTAAAAGGCTTTGATAGCAACGGCTACGTTTATAACGAAAGCCTAAGCAAAGGCAACACCTGGGTATTTACGCGAGATGTTGCGCAATAACAGGTCTTATTTATTTGATTATAGGAAACTCTAGATTAATCAGAGTTTCCTATAAAAATATGTATATTAATTTTGGGTAAACATCAAAAACCCAATTAAGCGAGGTAATTTGTGTCAACAGAAAAACCAATTTCTAACGCCAGCATTAATAACCGTGAACCGATTTTTAATCATCTTCAACGATTATTAACCGAAACGAAAAACCTCTTAGAAATTGGCTCTGGCACCGGCCAGCACGCGGTTTATTTTGCCGGAGAATTACCGCATCTGCGTTGGCACACCTCAGATCTTGCCGTAAATCATCCCGGCATTAACTTATGGCTCGATGAATACACCGGTAACAATATCGAACGCCCTTTTGAGCTAGACGTAAACGGCGGCTGGCCCGAATTAACGGTTGATGCCATCTACACCGCTAACACCCTTCACATAATGAGCTTTGACTCGGTAAAACAATTCTTTGCAGGTCTGCCCAAGGTACTTAGCGACAGCGCCCAACTGATCATCTACGGCCCGTTTAAATACAACGGCGAATTCACCACACCCAGCAACGCCAAATTTGATTTATGGCTCAAAGACCAAAACCCCGTTAGCGGCATCCGCGATATCGAAGCCATACAAGAACTCGCTGCAAAAATTGGCCTCACGCTCAAAGAAGATAATGCCATGCCTGCGAATAATCAGTTGCTGGTTTTCAGCTTGTAGTTATAGTTATAAACGTCAATATTAACGTGATCGAAAATATCCCTAACTCAAGAGCACGTAACCTTATGGAAATAGATAGTAGTAATCTAGTCGATCATATTTCTTGGATAATTGCGGCAATAGCTTTATTTGTTTCTGTCTTTAGTGTCTGGTTATCGTTAAAAATAAGTAGAGAGGCTTCAAAATCTCAATTACTTGACCAGCAATATGATGCCTTTAATGAGCTTGCTGCGTTAAGGTTGGATAACTGGATGTTAAACCATATGTTTGAAATTCCAGAAAATTATGAGCATATTAGAATCTCGGTACGGTCAGCTGTGGGGCCGACTACAAGCTTTCAGAGGGAAGAGTACCACCTAAAAGAGCGTGCTATTGCTATGTGTATATTTCAGATATATGAACATACATATTACCAGTATATGTATGCACTAGAGACAAGATCTAAAGGAAGAGCAGAGTTTTTAGAAGAGGTTTTGTCATACTTCTCTAATAGACTATTACAAAATCCTAGATTACTTTTTTACTGGCATGAAAAGGGTGGGAATCTTTCTGTGTATTTCGAACGAGGTACGATTGAGTACTATCAGCGGTCTGTGTTTAAATCTATGGATGAAGCTGTATTTGATATGGATTTGATAGGACCTTTTGGAGCGGAATAATGCAAAAGCAAAGAAAGTGGCTTATAGAGAACGAAGGAAAGCTTACCGATATCCAACGGGAATCATATTGGAAAAATACCCATCTCAATGAAAATTACGAGACTGTTTGGAGTATGACCGATGACCATAAGGTAAGAGAAAAATTGATTAGAGAAATAGAAATCTTTGAAAATAGTAAAATATTAATCCCTGGATGTGGTTCGAGAGTTACTTTACAAAATCAGATAGCAATGATGGTAGATGAGGTTGAAGAAATACTGTGCACCGATTTTGCCGATGTTATAGACAAAGCAAAATTAAATGATAATCACATTAAAATAAAATATGACGTTAGAAACTCTCAGAAACTAGGTTTTCGGGATGAGTGGGATATTATAATTGTTGTTAACTCAATACTTTCTGAAAATGACGAGGAAAATCGAAACATATTGGAATCGTGCTTTGAATCACTAAAACCCGGAGGATTTCTTGTTGGTATGTTTCCTACAATATTTGCAACTTTGGATATGGGTTATTTAGAAGAGAATAGCGAGTTTTTAAATAGAGTGGATGCCGTTAAGAGTTCATATCGTGAAGATAAACAAGGTTTGTGGCAAATATTTTATACCCCGTTGAGATTGCGTAGAATAATGCTAGAGTCTGGCTTTGATCTAAAAAAAATGGAAATATTTTTTTGTGATTCTGAATACTTTATAGAGCACTCAAGGGAGTACTATGGAATTCAAGATCCAGATATGGTGATTTACGAATTGTTTATTTCAGCACAGAAACCTTTGATCGAAGTATAAATCAAAAGATTAGTTAATAAAGGGTTCTCTGATTAACTCGATTCTGATTTAATCAGAGTCTTCTAGATTAAAAATAATTCGATAGTGTTGATTTATTTGTTCATTAATTTGTGTTTTTCGTTATTAATTTTTATTAACTTGCCAAATTTCTTACAGAACCACTTTACAGCTTCGGGTGAAATATCTATTGCGTTTTCGTTATATTCGGCTGTTTCCTCGTCGTACCAAGTTATGTTATATCTACCCACGGCTTGCATAAATAAATTTTTGTTAAGTAGTCTATTAAAAACTTCTCCTGCATCTGGCGATGAAATTATTGGCAAAAAATCCAGATTGTAAATCGATACGTTTAACTTTTCCTCAAACCAAATTTGAAGGATGTACTCATCGATATATTCAACTTTCAGTATGCCTTTTTCAATAATTACGTTATTGGAGCTTAGGTAAGCCTCTAGTTCATTCCACATATATTTTCTCATCCTACTATACGCACTGGAATTCGTCTCTGAGCATTATTCCATTGAATAAATAAATCAGATTCATGCACCTCAACCCATGCTTCAATTAATCGTTTCAGTTTGTTGGGAAGTTGCTTTACTGGCTGAAGCCATTGTCTTGTCTTGATGTCTATTCTGTAACTACTAACATCTTGCTGGTATTTTGTAGTGGTCAATTATTTTCATACCACCCTGTAGGAGGTTTTTATCATTTAAATGCTTTCTCAACTTCAGCTGGTGTTGCGTAGTTGTTGTAGCTGTGTCCGCGTATAAAATTGTAGTATCGTATAAATGCAAATACATCAGTTGTTGCTTGGTTTACTGATTCGTAGCCAATTTCCGGTATCCATTCTGTTTTTAATGTTCGAAAAACTCGCTCCATTGGAGCGTTGTCCCAACAATTTCCTCGCCGACTTAAGCT